>PMBW01000309.1 GCA_003153075.1 Dehalococcoidia bacterium
GGACAGGTGATATTCGAAGGGATCAAGGCGTTTTACAGCAAGCAGGGGAAGATCAATATCTTCCGCCCGCAGAAATACCACGAGCGGATGAATAGATCGTGCCGCCGGTTGTGCATACCGGAGATCAGTTACGATGTATTTTGGAATTGCCTGCGGGAGCTAGTCCAGCTGGAAAAAGCCTGGGTTCCGCGCCAGCGCGGGTATTCGCTGTATATCCGGCCGTTTATTTTCGCCACTGATAATCACATCGGGGTGAGGGTGTCTCATACCTACAAGTTCATGATCATCCTTTCGCCGGTGGAATCTTATTACAAGGAGGGGCTCAATCCCGTGCGGTTGATCACCTCGGGGGAATATGTGCGCGCGACAAAAGGCGGTCTGGGCGCGGCCAAGACCCCCGCCAATTATGCTGCCAGTCTACTGCCTGCCGATGAAGCGCAGAAAAAAGGCTTTACCCAGGTGCTGTGGCTGGACGCAATCACGCACAAAAACATCGAAGAAGTGGGCACGATGAACATCTGTTTCGTGATCAATAACGAACTGGTGACGCCGCCGCTGGACGGTTCGATACTGGAAGGCACCACCCGCGACAGCGTACTGCGGCTGGCCAGGGAGTGGGGTATCAAAATCAATGAACGTCCGATCACGATCGATGAGGTGTTTACAGCAGCGAAAAACGGGCAGCTGAACGAAGTTTTCGGCACGGGCACGGCGGCCGTCATTTCTCCGGTCGGCGAGATCAAACACCAGGAAAATTCAATTATTGTAAATAACGGCAAAATCGGGGCGCTATCCCAGAAGTTCTACGATGAAGTAACCGCCATTCAATATGGAGAAAAAGCGGATAAATTCGGCTGGATAGTAACAATATAAAATAAATCCGAAATAAATTCAAAATAACCAATAGCTACGAGTAATATTCCCGATCTTTGCCCTGCAGAGGTTTTAATATTCTTCGGGCACGGCATGTGGTGCACGCTGCTTGGTCTGCAGCGGCTTGCAGATGATCTCGGTGATATGCAGATTCGCCAGGTCGTTGGAGGCAGCGGCCTGAACGACAACGGCGGTATCGGCGCCGCGGCCTGTGCCTGATACAGCGATGACCATCTCGCCGCTGGCAACGCAACCTCCGTCAACAGCCATCAGCACAGTCTCCACGCAAACCTTCATCCCCTGGCAGAATGTGCGTAATAGAACAGCCATGATACGGGGAACAGTGGTGCCGTAAAGGTTTTCGGTGTGAAATAGCATCGTCCCGAAATGAGCAACATGCCCCTGTTTTTCCAGATCTTTAACTAACTCCTGCGGGAAACGCTGTCCCGGTCCGAAGCCGTATTGGTGGGGAACTACCACCATTTTGATACCGGTGCCTGTGAGTTTTTCCGCAAACAATCTGGCGGTATCGCCGCGGGTAGAGGCCAGGACGATTTTATTGATACCGCGGGCTTGCGCTCTTTCGACGGCCAGGCGCAGTGTATCTTCGGTATTTACATTTCCATGCTCGGCAAAATAAACAATTTTTTCTTCCATGTTCAGCCTCCTGGATGTTGTTGAAGGTATTATAGCACCGGAGGAAGTTTTAAGTTATCAGTTGTAAGTAATGAGTTTTAGGTTTTGAATAATCAGGGACACAGGGTTTAAACCTCATTTTTCAGACAACTGTTTGTTCCGGTTTGCGCCACCACACAAGCGCCCAAACGGAGTAGCCTTCATGGGTAAAAACGGAGGAATTTTTTTGCTCCGCGAACTTCTTGCCCAGATATTCCCTCATTTTTGCTATTTCGACAGGGTTAAAAGGCTCGGTGCGCCATTCCATATCCTTGATCGCTTCTTCGATGCCAGGAAATTGGACTTTTATCTTGGAGCGGAGAAGTTCAACGTTAGCCATGATGCCCATTTGATATAGCATGTTATAGATATAGATATAAGGAGCGTGTTTGCTGCCGGTGCGGCCGATTACTTTATAGATTTCCCAATCCAAAGGGAGGTGAATAACCGGAAAAGTGATATAGGCAGCTTGCCGGGTTATGGAATTGATATATGACATAGCTTCTTTCATATTGCCTCTGGTCAACGATCGCGATGCTACTACAACATCGTGCCCCCCGACCTTTTTTTCGGTAAAAGCTTCCTGCCAGGGAGAATTGACGTAATTAATATTATTGACGCCGGCATTATCGGCATTAATTTTTAGGTGTTTCAACATTTCGGAGGAAAAATCCAGGGCGGTGACACTTTTCGCTTTTTTTGCCAGCGGGACGGCTAATGTGCCGGGGCCGCAACCGATATCCAGAACCGTCCATTCCTGTTTAACTTCGATTCGAGCCAGCATTTTGGAAATATAATCGTCTTTATCCAGTCCGTCACGACCGTCCACCACACGGCTGATGCGTTTATTAAAGCTTTCCGCGCGCTGATTCCAGAGGTCTTGCTGCGCCTTTTTATTCCAGTGAGAGTGAGCTAAAGAATCCTCCCACATCGCATTCCAATCGATCGTATTAAAATCCATTTTTTTATACTCCATATATCAATTTGTTTTATTTAGTAATTGGTCGATAATAAGTGCCATTAGCACACCCTTTACACAGAACAGCTCCGTTACGTTCAATATCCCGTCCGTCCATGATTTTTTCATCGCAGACGGAACACACAGCTGATTTTTGGGGAAATCCGGGCAGATCGAATTGGGGAATATCAACACAGACATCCTGTAATGAGATCAACTGTTCGTCGGGAATACCGGCGATGATCCGCTTCGTTTCTTCCATGTCCTGACCGGTGAAGTTTCCTTTCACACTGGCACGGACGGCTTTACCTGTGTCCTGATTGATCAATGTCATAGCAAATTTGCCGTAGTCCACCAGCTTCAGGGAACGCCGACCCGGAGAACAGCCGGTGATGACGATCACGGCGTCAGTCATGCAGCGGTCTACTTCGGCATAAACGATGATATGGCGTTTCTCTTTGCCCTGATGCGGGTCGATATCCAGATAGCGCATGGCGGCCAGGGTCATCCGCGTGCCAAGGACAATACCCGTGCAAATGTGCCCGTGAAAGTCATTTACTTTTTTGACAAAATAATCGTATTCATCCAATTTTTTTACTCCTTTTTATCCGGTGACCGGAATACAAATTTTTCTTTTCACCGCGCCGTCGATATAGCGGATATTGACTGGAATACCGTAGACCATTTGCATGTTGGGCTCTGTAATAATCTCATCCGGCCTGCCGCAATCGATAAAAGCGCCTTCCTTCATGATGGCGACTGTATTGGACACCATAAAAACATGGTCGGGGAAATGCGACGTCATGATAATGGGCAAGCCGGTGGCGGCCAGCTTCTTCACCTGATCTAAAAGCAGTATCTGGTTGCCGAAATCGAGGTGTGAGGTCGGTTCATCCAGTAATAACAGCGAAGGCTGCTGTGTGAGCACACGGGCGAAAATCACCATTTGCCTTTCGCCGCCGCTGATTTGGGTGTATGACTTATCCCTGAGGTGATAAATACCCATTGTTTCCAGTGATTGCTCAGCGATTTTCAGGTCTTCCGCGGTGGGTGATTCGAGCAAACCGAGGTGCGGCGCCCTGCCCACCAGTACGGTATCCAGAACGGAAAACGGGAAAGCGGGCTGGTGCATCTGCGGCACATAACCGATGGATCTGGCAATCTGATTGCGTGGGAGATGGCTGATATCCTGACCGTCCAGGATAATGCTGCCCCCATGCAGTTCGGTCAGCCGATTGAGACATTTCAGCAGCGTAGTTTTACCGCAGCCGTTCGGGCCCAGGATGGACATCACCTCCCCGTCCTGCAGCGAGAAATTGACGTCTTTGAACCCGCTGGTATGGGTGGAGTCATAATGAAAGTCAGCATGGTGCACTTCGAGTTTCATGCCCACCCCCTCCCGCCACGTTTCAGTAGGAAGACGAAAAAAGGAATACCGACGATTGCGGTTAATATGCCGATCGGGATTTCAACACTGGCAACCACCCTGGCAATATCATCGATTAGCAGCAGAAAAGCCGCCCCGATGAGCAAACACACCGGCAGCAGCTTTTTGTGGTCTGGTCCGACCAGAGCGCGGCCGATGTGGGGTATAACCAGACCCACCCAACCGATGGTGCCGCTGATGCAGACCGCGGAAGCAGTGATCATAGTGCAGCAAACAACAATGATAATGCGCAGCCGTCCGGTATCCACACCCAACGCCTTGGCTTCTTCTTCGCCCATTGCCAGCACATTGAAACGCCAGCGGATAAGGATCAAAACCGTGATACCAATCAGCATGGGCACGGCTGCGTACAGCAGGCTCTTCTGCCCCACTGAGGCCAGACTGCCCATCAACCAGTAGGTAATCGCCGGGAGCTGGTTAACAGGGTCAGCAACGTATTTTACGAGGGAAAGCAGCGCGCCAAACAGCGAAGCAATAGCCATACCGGCCAGAATCAGGCTGAGGGTGGGATTACCTTTCACCATTTTACTGATGCTGTAAGAGATACCGACCGCCAGCAGGGCGAACCCGAAGGCAGTGACCTGGATAGCCAGCTGATTACCGCCCAGCAAAATAGCCAGCGCGGCGCCGAAACCGGCGCCCGAACTGACTCCCAGGATATCCGGAGAAACCAGCGGATTACGGAAAAGCCCTTGAAAAGACACGCCTGCCAAAGCCAAACTGGCGCCCACAACCATCGCCGCCAGGATCCGCGGCAACCTGATTTGCATAACGACCGTGTCAATGATGCCTAAAGTAACTTGACCGATATGTAGTAAATGAGAAGACAGTATTTTTAACACATCCGCGGGAGAAATGGGATACCTGCCCAGAACAAAGGAGAAAACAAAAAGTACAACCAGTATTACGGTCAGAATTAATGCGGCCGGTACCGCGTTCAACTTCCCGATACTTTTAGGCATTGGTTTTACAACTTCCATTTTGTGCTTTTCCGTTTGAATCATTTATTTAACCCGGGTTAGCTAAAAGTTTGGCCACCTGATCATCAGTCAGATCATAATGGAAGAATTTGGAATAAAACTCCTTGATTTTAGATTTGAGATCAAGCCCGGTAGTTTTGTCCGGATATAATTTATTGACCATCCAGTACATGCCGACGATCTGGCATGGTCCGGGTGGGCCGTCGAACCAGGAAAGCGGATTATCCGGTCTGACAGTGACTTTTTTGTTTTGCACCGCTTTTAACTGGCTCCATTTGGCATCGGTCATCAACGTATTGAATAAAGAGGCCTGGCTGCCGCGGCCGATAATGACCATATCCGGATTCCAGAGCAGCATCTGTTCGAGCGAGGCGTCTGCCATTCCGTAACCGGGTTTCAGTGTAACCTGCGCGACATTGATGCCGCCGCAAAATTCCAGCAACCGTGTGTGCATGGAACCGGTGGGGTCGGTGCTGAAGCCGTCTTTACCTTCGGCGTAATAGACTTTCACTTTATCTTTATCGGGTATCCGGGAAACGATACCGGTGACATAGGTCATCGCGCCTTTGTAGTAGGCGATCAGATTGTCAGCCTGTGCTTTCGCATTAAGCAGGTCGCCCAGAAAACGCATCTCGTTTTCATATCCGGTCAAAGCATCGTCAACATAATTGGTATTACCGGTTCCGGCGGAGACACCCACGACCGGAATAGAGCCGAATTTATCCTGTCTTTCCGGAATGTTAGCTTGAGTCCCTTCCAAAATGATATCCGGTTTGGCGGCGATAAAGGTCTCGTAGTTACCGGTTTGCGTGCCGAACCAGCCGCCAATCACCGGCAGACTGCTATATTTTTCCGGGACTAAAGCGGGAGCGCCGTTGAAAGTAAAGCTTAAACCTGCTAGTTTATCCGGTGCAATTAAATAGACCAGTTCCATTTCGATCGGGCCGGAACATAATACACGGTTTATCACAGTGGGCACTGTGACAGATCTGCCGAACATATCGGTAATGACACGGGTGGTAGCCGTAGCAGTGGAAACGGTGGAAGTTGTCGCTGCCGTAGTTGAATTACCGCAACCGGCAAGGCTGCCAAGCAATATTGCGGCTGCCAGCAGTAACGACAGGGATTTCAATAGTGTTTTTTTCATTTTGTGATTTACTCCATTTTGTTTTTTCTATGGGCGCGAAATACCATTTTCAATTTATTGGGGATCAAGGTGCATCAGGATACGGTTAGCCTCATCATCGGTGAGCTGATAATTATAAAAGTGCGAATAGAAATACTTGGCTTCTTTGACCATGTCGATATCGGCGAATTTGGCCGGGTAAAAAGTCTTAGCTAAAAACAGGAGCAGTAAAGCGCTTTCGCTACCGTAATCGGAGTAAAAAGCGCCACCGGGATTTACAAAAACCTTACCGTTTTTGACAGCATTGATATCGGCCCATTTGGAGTCCTTCACCACCGGGTCAGTCGTGGCAACACGGCCCATAATGATGAAGTCAGGATTCCATTTAATGACCTGTTCCATGGTGACATCTGCCACAATACCGTTGGTGATTTCTTTGGTCACCAGGTCCCCGCCGGCCATATTGACCAACCAGTAGGTATTGGAGTAGCCGAGGTGAGTGGTCAATGGATTGGGACCGCGGACATAATAAACCCCGGGACGTTCGCTGGCCGGTATCTTTGAAGTGACCGAAGTAATCCGGTTGACCGTATTATTGTAATAAGCGAGGTAATCGGCAGCCCGTTTCTGAGCATCCGGCCCCAAAACATCAGCGAATATCTGGATTTCATTTTTAAATAAATTCAGGAACTTTTCCTGCGTATCGGGACCGGTTTTTGCCCCCAGTTGTGTGGCAATAACGGGGATGCCGGCATCGATCATCGGTTTGGCTGCAGCTGGAGTATCCCAGAAAAAGACCACATCGACCTTTTGTTTGAGCAGGTCTTCAGCGTTGGGGGCCGACGCATTATTAATGGTTGGTATCTGTTTAAAAGCCGGAATAAATTTTTGAGCCCAAGGCAGTGGAGCCATACCGCAGACGGCAATCTTGTCGACACCACCTAGAATGGCAATTTTGTCGTAGCCGGGACCGACTAAAGCCCCAACCCTGTTGACCGTGGCTGGAATGGTGACTTTAGTCCCCACCAGGTCTGTAATTACTCTTTCGGTAGGCGCCGTCGTGGTTGTGGTTTTAACAGCTGAGGTCATGGTGGAGGTTGCTGCGTTACAACCGGTAAGACCAGTTAGTAATATTGCGGCGGCAAGCAGCAGTGACAGGATTTTAAATCGTATCTTTCTCATTTGTTTTCCTTTTATTTATTTAATTATTTACGTTCACTCAGAGAGTAAACTCTCCGGACTGACTTTTAGATTAACGTAGCGGTTACGGCACCAATCTAGAGGGAGCACCTGCAATTGATCGCCCTCGGTAACGGCGGTTCCTTGTGGAATTATAGTGAGTGAATCGGCGTTGGCGATAGCAACTAACGCGCCGATCTTATCAGCCTGATTGTGTGCAACCTCGTAAGCCGTGCCGGATTTTTCCAATTTTGTCCAGCGCACGAAAGTCATCGCCATTTTATTAGACGAGGAATTTCTGGTCACTGCCTGGATTACAGGATGACCGATCTCTTCAATGCCAATCATCTTCAACAAAGCGGGTCTGACAAGTGTCTCGAAGTTGATCATGCAACCGGCAGGCGGTCCGGCGAGCGCAAATACGGGAACCGCGATCAGTTCATCGTTTTGACATGTTTTATTCACAATACAAAAAGCCACCGAAGCGCCCGGCCCCATGCTGATCTTGGAAAAAAGAACCTGACCGCCCATTTTGCCGATGACTTTTCTGATCAGGTCATAATCGCCTTTCGCGACGCCGCCGCTGGTGATAACAACATCCAGTTTGAGACCCTTGAGTAATTTAGTTAAAATAGATTTTTCATTGTCCCTGGCAATGCCCAGAATTTTGGGTATTCCGCCGTAATGAGCAACCAGCGCGGCAACCACTGCCGTATTACTGTCAAAAGACTTACCGGGCACTAAAGGCTGCCCCAGTTTAATCAGTTCATCGCCGGTAGAGATAACGGCAATGACCGGACGGCGGATAACTTTTACTTCAGCTTTGCCGATATTAGTCAAAACCGAAATTTGCGCAGGACCGAGCACCGTACCCTTGGAGAGAATTAAAAAACCTTGTCGGACATTGGCCCCGGCTTTGTTAATGCTATTGCCTGGTTTATTGGCAACAAAGATCTTTACGATCGAGGGATTATCTTTATTAGGGCCGTTTTTATCAGCGGGTTCATCGGTGTCTTCAAACCGCACCACACAATCCGCGCCTTTTGGGATTACCGCCCCTGTCATAATGCGGATGGCAGTGCCGGGTTCAACTGTTCGTTTTGGTAAGTGTCCGGCTTTCACAATTTCAATAATCTGCAGAGCAACCGGTTTAACATTGCTTGCACCCTGAATATCCGCGGAGATTACGGCATATCCATCCTGTCCGGATTGATCCTTTAACGGCAAACTATAGTCAGAATAGATGTCTTCCGCTAACACTTGACCGAAGGAGGACAACAGCGGTTTCACTTCGGCTTCAAAAACGCGGATATTATCCAATACAATTTTCAAAGCTTCCTGATAATTTGTCACACTAAAACTCCTTTTTCTGAATCTGCCAGAAGTTATCATAATAGAACGACACGTTGAGAGGCTCAATAAGAGACTTACGCCAGGGGAGGGAAAAAGACTGGAAGGCAGATGCATAACAATAGCAATCCCGGGCGGGATCGCGGCGTTACAAAGCGGACTGTATTCCTACTTTCTCCTTCTCCATCCGGGAGGTACAACCGTTTCCAGCAGCACCCTCGATCCTTCACCTGAAGGATACCGGCTGTTTACCATTAAGAACGCATCAGGTAGAACAGCTGCGGAGAAAAGTAAGCGGTGCAATATTACCGGTTTTTCTATCTGGTTTCACCGGTTTTTGTCAGCAGTTTCTCCTTTGTGCTATATTTCGATAAACGTCATGCTAGATTGTCACTGCTATAAAGTTTACTTTACAATCATGACAAGACAACTGTCAAGAGCTAAAATGGATTTTGAAGTTACAAAATAGTAAAGATTAGAAGACTTATACTTTTCGACCTCAATGGAAAACATTATTATTGACAAGTGTATAAATACGCTTTACTATGGAGGCACATGGCTGTTAAATGTAAAATCCTCCAGGTCAGAAAAGAAGCCGGTTTAACACAAACCGACCTTGCAGAAGCGGTAGGCATCAGCCGGCAGGCTTATACCTCCATCGAGTCCGGTAAAGCAGTGCCTTCGACCGAGATCGCCCTGCGTCTGGCGCGCAAGCTCAAGGTGACGGTAGAGAACCTATTCTGGCTGGATGACAATAAAGACAAGATCATCCGCGCAGAACTTGTCGGGGATTCTAGAGCCGTACCGGAAGGGACGCGTATGCAGCTTGTGCAGCTTGGCCCCCGTTTACTGGCCCGACCCATGAAAGAAAGTTTGTCGGTCAGTCACATCTTGAATCCGGCCGACGCGATCGCAATCGACAACCACGGCAAAAAACAGATCGAATTAAAACTGATAAACCAGGCCGCCTCTAAAATCCCGACGCTTATCCTGGCGGGTTGCGACCCATCTGCTTCAATAATTGCTGCAATGATCCGCGACCTGGGGGTGAGGATGATCTGGATCGAAGCGGAAAGCATTCCCGCTTTGCGCGCGCTGGCGCGGGGTGAAATTCACATCGCAGGGTGCAATTTCAAGGATAATGTCACCGGTCAGTATAATATTCCGCTGGTAAAAGAGATCGTGCCGTTCCCATGTACGGTCATCAGGTTTGCTGTCTGGCGGCAAGGCATGATGGTGACCGCGGGCAACCCCAAGTCGATCAAACGCATCGAAGACCTGGCAAAAGCAGATGTTACTTTTATTAACCGTCAACCGGGCGCCGGTAGCCGCGGATTATTGACACGTCTGATTAGAGAAGCCGGAATCCCGCCGAAAAATATTCATGGGTATGAGCACATTGTCCACGGTGATCTGGCGACCGCCGAATTGGTGGCAGCCGGACTGGCTGACTGCGGAATCGGCATCGAAGCTTCTGCGCGGGCTAATGAGCTTGATTTCCTTGCCCTCAACGAGGAACCGTATGATCTGGTAATTCCCAACCGTTTTTTGGAAATGCCGGCAATTCAATCCATGCTGGAATTACTGAAATTAAGGGATTTCCGCCGCCAGATCGAGTCGCTCGGCGGCTACGATATCACGCCGATGGGAATACCCTATACATAGGGAAAAATAATCAAATTCCAATAAACAAAAAGAGGGACATTTTAAGGTGTCCCTCTTCCATTATTTCCAGGAGTTTAGTCGCGTTTATT
Organism: Dehalococcoidia bacterium; assembly: GCA_003153075.1. The sequence continues at coordinate 10,343 of PMBW01000309.1, forward strand.
CGATATATAGCTCTTCGACTTTTTCCGGCAGGGGCGCGCCGTTTCCATCCCAGCCCATCAGGGTGTAAAAATATTTGCGGCTTTGATCGATTTTCGCGCGGTCAATATGAACATTTGCCAGCACACCGTCGGCTTTCGGTTCGAAGAAACGTTCCGGCAGCACGTCATCCGCAGCGCTTAGACCTTCACGCAAATTGAACAACCTCATTGTAGTGAGAGTTCTTTCGCCGATACGCTCCAATTCCATGATGCCGGTATCCCAGCCGGTGACCGCTTTAACCAGTTCCGCCTGTCCTTCGGGGCCGTAGCCGACGAATAAACAGGTGACGAGGGAATCGATCACCATATAATTGCACATATCGACTTTATAAAAGCCGACCTTGCGGGGGCTTATTTCATTAAGGGCAAAAGGCAGGTGCCAGCCGAGTGAGTGATAAAGACCCATGCCTTTCTCGGTGGAAATAGAGCCGTCGGTGGCCTGTTCGCAGTGATCGGCTCCGATGGGCGAAAACATATAACCGTAGGCCATATTGGTCTTCATTCTGGGGTCGTGCATCGGGGTTTCCAAACCCTTGACCTGCATAGCGAAATTGATTGAATCATGGCCGATTTTACGGGCCATACGAGCCGAGCCTTCCGCCAATACTTTACCAAATCCTTTGTATTCTGCGATCAGGTCAATGGCTTTCAGCATGGCTTCGGCATTGCCGAAACGCAGATCCAGTCCCCCGGTATCCGCAAGGGTAAGCAAACCTTTCTCAAAGCACTCCATTGCGAATGCAATCGTCGAACCGCAGGAAATCGTATCCAGTGAATACGCATTACAGCGCTCGTTCCCCTTCAGGATGGATTTCAGGTCTGTAACGCCGCAATTCGGCCCGAAAGCCGCGAGGGTTTCGTATTCGGGGCCGCCGTATTCCGGGTCAACAATAAACGGTTCATCTACTTTGACCACTTTTTTACAGCGGACAGGACAGGCAAAACAGCCTTCCATACCGACTCTGCAAGTATCCTTAATAACGCCGCCGTGAATCTGATTCACTTCGGGGAAAAGGCCTCTTTTAAAATTGCGTACAGGCAGGTTACCGGAAGCCTCGTGGAAAGCCATATCGGGGCCGCCGGTGCCGAAGTTAGACAGCGGGTGTTTGATCGCGACCATTCGCTGCCTGATTTCTTTAACCTTATCCGGATTAGCCACAGGCGGTAGATTATGACCGCGGACAGCAATTGCTTTCAGGTTCTTGGAACCCATCACAGCCCCCATGCCGCTGCGGCCGCCGGCGTCTTTACAACCTTCCATCACACAAGCGTAACGCACCATGTTTTCGCCGCCCGGACCGATCATCGCCAGATGGATATGAGTATCTCCTAATTCCGTCCTGACGGCTTCCTCGGTCTCTTTGGTCTCTTTGCCCCAGAGATGGGCTGCATCGCGGATATTAACTTCACCGTCATGCACCCAGAGATAGACCGGCCTATCTGCTTTACCTTCGACGATGATCGCATCAAAACCGGCGCGTTTCAGTTCGGCGGCCCAGTAACCGCCGCATTCGGATTTAGCGATACCGCCGGTCATGGGTGATTTAGCACCGATGCTGTTACGGGCCGTACCGGGGAGCAGCAGACCGGAGATGGGGCCTAAAGCAAATATCAATTTATTATCCGGACTGAGCGCATCTATACCGGGTTTGAGTTCTTTCCAGAGGAAATAGGCAACAAAACCGGCGCCGCCGAGGTATTTCCGGCAGAACTGCTCGGTAATCGCCTCGGAAGAAATGCTGCTGTTGGACAGATTAACCCGCAGTATCTTGCCGTTATAACCACCTGGAAATACCGGCGCGGCGGGCGCTGTTACAGGCGCGGCTGCGGGAGCTTGCGTTGTGGTCGCGGTTCCGGACGCAGGCGTGTTTTCGGCCATGATATTTTCCTCCTGAGGCTATTCTGATAATGATTTATTGTTGAATGTAAGCACAGAAATCAGATTTGACAATAAAAATTGGGTATCGGTTCCCTATTTAAATGATATGAAAGTTCAGAGGATAAGTCAAACGAGAGGGTTGTCCGTTATGCGTTGTGAGTAAACTGCCGGATTCTTAAAATGTCATACTTTTGTTAAATTTAACTGGCCATTTTTATAACTATTAGATATCCGGGATTCTATAATCAAAATACGGTTATTATTTAGAATTTATACAAGACGCAGCGATGGAAGGTTTCAATTTACAAGGAAAGAAAATCATCTAAAAAGGGAGGGTAACATGGCAAGGTTTTTAGACCATCACCCCATGCCCCGAATGACAACGGAGCAAATAAAAAAGCTGACAGAGCAGATCAAAGCCGCGATAGATTCGAAAAAACCCGATAGTTTTGGAGTAACCCAGATTAATGTGTTCATGGCCCCCGGCGAAGCCTGGGGTTATTCCGATGCGCCAAATGCCGAGGCGGTAGTTAAGTCTCATGCGGCTATGGGAATTAAAATATCGGTTACAGACGTGACGCAGGTCTCACCGATAGTTTAATTTTGGCGGCAGCGGGTTAGTTTGATTATTTGATCGTAGCGGCACGGGCGACGGATTCGATGGCAATAGCGGCCAGCGCCGCGCCGTAATCAAGGTCAATATTCAGCATGGTATCTTTTGTATCGTGGTAGCCGCTGCGGTTAATGTCGTAATTTTCCATGAAGAGCACTACCGGCACACCGCAATCAGAAAAAATCTGACCGTCGGTATTGAAGAGCGTGCTGCGGTGGTCTTCGGGCAGACGGACTTCCCCCTGCAAACGCAGGAATTCCGCGAGTTCCGGGATTTGCCGGTCGCCGGAGATGCGTTTACCGCGACCTGCGCCACGACGTTCCGCGCTTTGATTCCAATGGTTCGTTTGCATATTCCACTGTTCGTTGGCCTCATGCGCTTGCCAGGCCAATTGTAATGATTGCGCGCCTTTTCCGGGTGTAATCTGGAAAATATCTTTCTCGTTCTCGTTATTATGGGCAATCATATCCATAATGAACACGCCTGAAACATGGACACCGGCCAAATCTAGCATCTGCCCATCGTTCAGGCGCATTTGTAGCGTTTTCTCGACGAGTGCTTCGGCTAAATGCCGGGCGCCCAGACAATCGGAGGGAAATTCCTCACCGGTGAGATGCACCAACCAGATATCACGTTCGAGTAAACCATCCTTTGCTAGTTTTAAAAAGATCGGGGCAGCCTGTAATAACGTTACCGTCGCTGAGCAATTATCATCGGCGCCGGCTGCCGAAAGGCGCGCCCCTACGCCGCCTTGAGCTTTGTTGTAGATATCTTCCATGTAGGCAGTATCGTAGTGGTCGGCCATGATCACGGCTTCGCGGCGGTTCTTGCCAGGGATGACCACCAGCAAATTACGTTCATGGGTGTGCCCTTCCTGATTGTTCTTCCAGCCGCCGTAACCGGAAAAATCAAAGTCGGTCTCCCAGACAAAAGGCAGCTCCCCGCAAAATGCCTTATCCTGCATTCCCGCGGTAACAATGGCCTGCGCGTGCCTGCTTAATAAATAATCTCCCAAACGTTCCAGATCGCGGTGATGGTGCACAAGACGGGCAAAAGTTGCCGGGTCCTGCACGCAATCGGCATTATCTTTGTTCAGATAGTCGCCGAAAGAAAGCGCTTTGATATCATTCCACCAGTTTTCCTCGAAGGAGCGCGCTGCAGTATGACTGAAAGTGATCGGTTGCGGTTGCGCTGATGGCAATGCGGATGGAGGTTCCACGCAATTTTCCAATTCCTGCCGGAGACTTTCCCCTGCCGCGTGATCGAGCGCCTTCGCCGGTAAAGCAGCGAGCCACGTTTCCAGCGATTCGTTTTCAGGCAACCGTACGATCTGACGTGCAAAACTCCATGGCAAAGGACGACCCATCAGTTTGCGGGAATCAAAAATGCGTAAAATATTATGCGCTGTATTGTGTGCGTAGTGTTCTTCGATATGTTCATAATTATGTAAAGCAGACACATAGGCCCCACGCCGCCGTAATACCGGCCATAGTTCAACCGGTCGGGCTAAATCAAGGTTATCCGGTCGATACGCAGTAAAGTAGCCGAGCGGTGCGTTGCGAAGCATTTCAGCGCTGTTTTTTTCGTTATTCCACCAGGCCGTGAGCGGGCGCTGCCAGTAAACCTCGTGCAGCCCGACGCGCATCGGAGGGAAGAGAAAACGGTAACGGAAAGTGCCGCCCTGCGCGACAATCCTGGCCGCGGTCTCCAGCTGCTCACGGCTGGCGCGGGGGCCGTCCAGCAGCAAGCGGGCATCAGATAGCCACAACTGGCAGTTCCTGGCCATCGGTTTGCCGTACAAACCCATCACATCCAGTTCGGTGCTGAACAGCACGCGGGCGATTGTATCTTCGATAGTGCTGACCACCGCCTCATTTTCATAGCGGTGTACACGATCCCAGCGGCTGGAGCGTTTATAGGTATTGAGCTGTAAATTCGGCTGAACTTCAGCCGCCTTTAAATCGCTGCCGGATTCGTGGAAACGGCCTGACTGCGGCACTCTGAGGCCGTCCGGCCCGTCACGGCGCGCCGCTAAACGCTGCATGGGTAACTGCATTGCCAGCGGCATCTCCTCCTGTAACCGGAGGTAGCCTGGCATACCCCAGAAAACCAGGCTGCCGGGGAAAGGTAGCAGCACAAGCTGCCCGGCAAGATAACGTGTTCGGACTGCGGCGGGTAATTGACTGAATGGACGGAAGGTCAGTAGATAACGCACATCATCAATTACCGTGTTGCCGTCCCAGAGAAAAGTTTTAGTCCACGACGGCATCGACTGCACGCTCCAATAGGGGAAATGAGGGTTAATTTCGGTGGTGAGAATACGGAAGCCGCTTTTGAATAAATCGGAGGCATCTTTGCAAGCTACCCCGTAGACCTGCGAAAGTAAATTGGTGAGAAAGGCGATTGCTTCCCGCGGCGGACGCTCCTGTCCCGGACCGGAATAAAAACTTTGCCAGAAAGCGCGCTCCGGCCCCTGCTCGCTACCGCCAAAAAATGTCCAGCGCACGCGGCCTTTATCATCCTGTGTGCGGGAGAGGGTCAGCGGCAATAAAATTACGTAATGCTCATGGGGAAGCTTTCCGGCTTGCGCGGCCAATTCGGGAGGCCAGTAAATATTATTTTGCAAGTTGCGCCCCTGTTGTCCGCCGATATGGTGGGCAGGTTGTCCGTGCCCGAGTTTGATTAATTCCTCGAAAACCTGATGCGCCAGATTAGAGAGCCCCGGCTGCAATTCATGCTCCTCTTCGACCTCAGAAATGTACCAGCTAAAAGGATTATCTTCTAAAAAGACCGAATCGTCCGGGCCGTCATAAGCGGTGAGGCCGAGGCGCGGCGGCGGCATGAATTCAGAGTAAGCCGGGATAGGATATTGCCCCTTACCTGAAAACCAGGGGTAGCCTTTTAATAGCATTTTCCAACCCGCGGAGTCGGATTCGATCATATCGACTTACACCTCGACGTAGAAATCAATTCGATTATATAGAATTAGTGCAGAGAGTACAAAGGGGGTTAACTGATGCGTAAAGAGTTACCAGTGCATTTTGACTGAAGGTCAAAAGTATTTCGTCTTCGGACTCAATTATGAGTTATTAGTGGGGGAAAAACTATCGTACTTCATACATTTGCTTCGAAAAGTGCGCGTTACTCCCAATGTACCTGAGGTCTCTGAAAACAAAAACACAGCAATTTCTTACAATATTTATCTTCTACTAAATAATATTATTCATATTAAGGAGAACAAAACGATGAGTACAAATATCGGAGACAATTTTGAAAAAGGAACAATTTCCGCAATCGCAGGCGAAAGCGAAGCAGAAAATATTGAATTCAACCCGCACCCGAAATTTAAAGGGGTCTTCGTCAAACACCTGGTGACCGGAAAAACAACCGATAATCAAATCAGCTGCCATTTGGTAAAAGTCGAGCCATTTTGCAGTCTGGACACCCATGTCCATGAGAAAAATCTGGAAGTACATGAGATCATAGACGGCGACGGTACTTTTTACATTGGAGGTAACTCTTTTCAATATCAAAGGGATTCGATCGGGGTCATTCCGGCAAACGTTGCGCACAAAGTCAATGCAGGGGAAAATGGATTATATATCCTGGCTAAATTTACACCGGCGCTGCTCTAGCTTTACTCGCATTCACAGCTTTTTTGAAACTGTTTCGGGGTCAATCCAACATGTTTTTTAAAAGTATTACACATGTGGCTCTGGTCGGTGAATTTTAAATCGCAGGCTAAATTAATAGCAGATTGGTCAGCCAGCAAGCCCTGCCTGATTTTCCGTATTTTTTCCTGAATGTAAAACTGGTAAGGGGTAACACCCATTTGTTCTTTAAATGCCCTCAATAAATAGAACCGGGTAAGATGAGATAATTCGCACAATTTATACAAACTAAAAGGTTCATCCGGATGTTCCCTGATATAAACTGCGAGGCCCTGAACAAATTCAATGCTTCGCCGTTTCGTAGTAACATGCTGAGAATTCACATTTGCTTTGATAAACAATGCTAACGCATCATATAACCGCCGGGAATCATGAGCATTATTAAAGTGCTCAAATTTCGCTAAAAGCGTTTTACCGACGCCCGCATTAAAAACATAACTTTTATAATATGTGTTGCCCTCCCCGACTTCGAATATGTCCGCTACACATGCAACCTGGTAACTATACGGTTTTTTATCGATCGCTAAAATAGTATGTTCGGTAAACGGCGGCACAAAATAAACACTGTTTTTGCTTAACACGTATTCACGAGAATTCAGGATGAACCGGGCCGTGCCCGCAGTGACAATACCGACACAAAAACAATCGTGGCTGTGCTTTGGGAAAGAATGATAACTATTTCCCTGCACGATCTCAATATTCTCTTTTTGATAGAACCTAATCCGGTTCTCTTCTTTATGCAAATATATCACCGCTCAAAAGAGTTTTATTTAAGCATAATCCTGGCATCGACGACCCAGTAACCGGCGCCTTTAGGCATGACTTTGACCGGATTAAAATCGAGTTCGCTGATCTGATGAATATCTTCGACCATCGCGGAAAGGCGGAGGAGCAGGTCTTCCACAGCTTCTGTATCAGCGGCGGGGGTATCCCGGTATCCTTCCAGCATCTTTGCCATTTTAATGGATTTGATCATTTCTTTGGCATCCAGGTCAGTTAAAGGAGGTAACCGGATAGCGACATCTTTCAGTAATTCGGCGTAGATGCCACCGGCGCCGAACATCATCAACGGGCCGAAGGAGGGGTCTTGAGTAACGCCGACGATCGTTTCGATACCGCCGGTGACCATGCGCTGCACCATGACACCCTGCATTTCGTTTTCGCGCCCGAGTTTGACCAGCCGTCCGTGGATAGTATCGTAGGCCCGTTTAACTTCATTTTTAGAACCCAGGCCAATTACTACGCCGCCGACATCGGTTTTATGTGTAATAGTGTCGGAAACAAGTTTAACAACAACCGGGAAACCCATTTTGGCGGCAGCGTCCGCCGCTTCTGCGACGGTTTTGGCAACAGCCATCGGAGCTAACCGGATTCCATAGCAACCCAGTAATTCGTACATTTCCGCATTACTGAGCCAGAAAGGCCGCTGGCTGTGTTCGGTCATCGCACGCTCAATGATCTTATGGGCTTTGCCGCGTTCAATACCTTCCAATTTGGGGAAATTACCGACAGGTTTCCGTACGTTCTCGGAGTACTCAACCGCCCTGGCCAGGGCGGATACCGCTTCCTCCGGGAATGGGTAACAGGGAACAAAATGCCCATTGGCGCCCAGCTTGGCTTTGGAGCCCCTTTCGCCCAGGAAACAGGCAAGCAGCGGTTTCTGCTGCTTCCAGAATGTCGGTGCAACGCTGCGGATAGCGTCTTGCGAGGCATCCAGGTTAGAGACGATCGGTGGAATAAAGATAGATAAAACAGCATCGATCTCTTGCTCATTCGCCAGCACCTGCAAGATATCATGAAATTCCTGCGCGGTGGCGCCTGCGGTGGTATCCAGGGGATTGTTAATCACAATATCGCGTTTGATCACGGACTTCAATCTGGCAATGGTGTCCGCAGAAAATTGCGGCAGAACGAGGTTATGGCGCGCTGACGCATCGGCGGCAATAATACCGGGACCGCCGCCGTTGGTCAGGATGGCCAGTTTGCGGCCTTTCGGCAACGGCTGATTGGAAAGGAGACTGGCGACATCAAACAATTCTTCCATCGTATTGACATGTATAATACCGGCATATTTAAAAAGCACTTCTGTGCTGATTTCTGAGGTGGCCATGGAACCGGTATGGGAAGCCGCGGCTTTGGAACCGGCGGCGGTGCTGCCGCCTTTGACGACGACAATAGGCTTTTTCGCAGAAACCTGGCGGGCAATCTGGGCAAACTTGCGCGGATTACCGAATGATTCCAGGTAGAGCAGGATCACTTTGGTGGCTTTATCCTGCTCCCAGTATTCAAGCAAATCGTTGGGAGAGATATCGACACGGTTGCCTACGCTGACGAAAGTGGACACTCCCAGATTCAGGTTCTGCGCGTATTCCAAAATTGTCAGTCCCATGGCGCCGCTCTGGGATAGAAAAGCGACATTACCGGCGGGAGGAAAGACCGGCGAAAAAGTGGCATTCAGACTGATCTCCGGGTCGGTATTGAGGATGCCCATGCAATTCGGTCCGGCGACGCGCATACCGTGGCCGAGCGCAATATTCCGTAATTCCTGTTCACGGGCAGCGCCTTCAGGGCCGACTTCCCGAAAGCCGTCAGAGATCACAATCAGCGTACGTACACCCTTCTGACCGCATTCATCAGTTACCCTGGCAACTAATTTAGCCGGAACGACGATGACTGCCAAATCGACTTCATCGGGGACATCCAGTACCGACGCATAAGTTTTAACCGACATCACAGAACCGATATTGGGGTTAACCGGATAGACCGTACCTGAATAGCCCCCCTGCAGCATGCAGCGCAGCATGATATTGCCGATGGTGCCCTGATATCGGGAAGCGCCGATAAGAGCGACTGATTTCGGGCATAAAAGATGGCGGATCGAGGCAATGGTAGCGACGCGATCCCTTTCTTCTTCCCGGTGCATAACATGCTGAGTGGGTGCAATAGGAAAGGCAACATGGAACGTGTCAGCCGCAAGCTGGCGGGCAATATGATATCCGTAGCCCTTGAGCAGCGCGATGATATCCCCGTTTTTCGCAGAGACATCCGCCTCGAAGGTAGTGATGCCGTTATCTAGGGCGACATTGACCAGACATTCGATGAGACGGGTGCCGATACCTTTACGGCGGTAGGTATCATCGATAACAATGGCAACCTCGGCGGAATTTTTCCGGGGTAAACGGTAATATCGTCCGACCGCTACAATCTGCGTCGTTTTCTGTTTAACAACCTCCCCGACAAGGGCAAAGCTGTTTTTATAATCAACGGTACAGAACCTGAGCGCGTCTTCGGGTGTTACCTGCTCAGGGATGTGATTCAGCCAGAGGTAACGGGAATCAGGCCCCAATCGACCGAGGAAAGACTGATAGCGTTCGGCATCTTCGGTTTTAATAGGTCTTAAAACCATGGCCGAGCCGTCTGTGAGGACAACCTCGGTTTCATATTGGGGGGGATAGGCGACCTGGCCGGTTTCTTTAGCATCCAATTTCATCTTTTACTCCATTTATGACTGTTTTGTAACAGCGAGAACAACAACCTTAAACTTGATAATAATATACCTGTAAGGGGGATGCAACAGGAGTTTAAAGGAAAATAACCAGGTTTCAAGTATCAATAATAAAGTAAATTATTTTAATACGAATTAGGTTAAAAGTTTTGAGTCGTGAGTATTTTATGCGGGACGATGAAGGAATCGCCTGGTTAATATTTCCAGGCGAGATTGCCACACCCTTCTGCGGCAGTGCTTGTAATGGTTTGCAGGCATTTCCCCACTGCGACATGATGAATTCAGAAAACCACAGAAAACCGTAAATCCCTCTGTCATTTCCTCTTACAAATAGAGTAAAATGGACGCTTAGATTGACAGCAGTAGTTTAGGGATAATATCGGAGGATAGTGCCGCCGTTGCCGACAACGAAGACATCAGAGGACGAACTGCCCCATACACCGTGCAGATCGAACGTGGTATCGGAGGTCATTCTGGCCCACTTTTGACCATCGTAATGCAGGATGGTGCCGGTAAAACCGACAGCATAAATATCAGAGGCGGAACTGCCCCAAATCCGGTAAAGTTCGTTGGCCCCGCTAACGTTGATTATGCTCCAGATTTTACCGTCGTAGTGGAGGACAATGGCCTTACCGGTATAGTGCCCCCCTCCCACGGTGTAGATATCGGTCGGGGAACTGCCCCACACCCCGTAAAAGTCGTACAGCAGATATGGATTGTTGGTTGTGGTGAAAGTGGTAGGCGTTGTTGTTTTGGCGGCGGTCGTTTTAGTGGTGGTAACCGGAACCATCGCGCTGAGCATATTATTCCAGGCGGCGCCGTCGTAATGCAGGATCACACCGCCGAGACACACCGCAAAAACATCGGACGAAGAGCTGCCCCAGATCGTGTTCGGCCAATCTGTCAGGCTGAGAGTGCTGTTCCATTTAGTGCCGTCATAATGCAGGTTACTTTTCGGCCCACCGGCAAAGACGTCTGCGGATGATGTCCCCCAGATTCCATACAGCCAATCGGTCTTGCCGCTATCCATGGCCGCCCAGGCCTTTCCGTCATAGTGCAGGATAGTACCGTCTTCTCCCACAACAAAAACATCGGATGATGAACTACCCCAGACACCGGAGAGATGTTTTTGGGTGCCGCTGGTCATGTTGCTCCATGCCTTACCGTCATAGTGCAGAATAATACCGTCCGCGCCCACCGCAAAAACATCGGAGGGCGAACTGCCCCAGACCGCCGTCAGGTTGGTACCCTGAGCTGCAGAGGTATCCATGGCCTTCCAGCTGCCTGTGGCGACAACGCTTATGCTGGTTGTGGTCGTGGAGACAGCCTGCGTACCGCAGCCAACCAGTAAAGAGGCACATAAAATCAACGTTATACTCAGGGCGAACAATTTTTTCATATCTTCCTCAGTCGTTTTTTAAATTAAATTTAGATTTGATTTGCAATCATTATATTCACCGGCAACTCTTCCGGGCCGCAGCGAATACTCTTATATCATTTTTGCACGTTTTCATAAATATTGCAGGAATTTGATCGGATGAAGCTGCAAATAGCAATCCATTCAATTATGGAATTTTACCATTGTTATGTAGGGATAAACAAATAGCATTAAATCCTTGTTCTAGACACTAAACTCTAAATAAATTTGAAATATTAAATAGTATAATAGTTTTAATGCAATATGGATTCCAGTCTGCGCCGGAAAGGATAAATAAATAAAAACGGGTGGGTTATGTCAGAGACGTAGCCCACCCATTAATTAAAAGCTGCAGATTGACTATGATAATGCTTTGATGGCGCCCAGGAGCTGTTGGTCGCCGCTGGATTGAATATCCGCCTGAGTCATACCTTTTCCGGCATTTGCAGCTTTTTCGGCTTGTGGGAAAAGGGGAAATATATCAGTCGGCAGAGTAACAACGGTATCCGGGGTTAAACCGGTATGCCAGATCGTTTTTCCGGAGGGCGTCAACCATTCCTGGATTGCCAGAACCAGGGCAGAGCCGTCTTTAAGAGGGAACTGGACTAAAACGGTGCCGGTGCCGAAAGTGGTCTCGCCGAGGCTCTTCGCACGGCCGGCGTCCGATAACGCTCCGACAACAATTTCTGAAGCCGACGCCGTCCCCTGATTAACGAGAATAACCATTGGCAGTGTCGTCTGATTTTGCCCCCTGGTAACCGGAACCGAGGTGATTTTACCGTTAATATCCTTTTCCATAATAACGTTACCTTTATTTATAAAACGGCTGGTCACCCCGACCGCCTGGTCAAGGAGCCCGCCGGGATTATTGCGGAGATCGAGGATGATGCCGGTGGCTCCCTGCGCCTTGATCGCGGATAGCGCCGCGTCAAGTTCGCCGGTCACATTGGCGGCAAAAGAAGCCAGCCTTAAATGGGCGATCGTTGTACCCGGCAACATATTCCAGGTCACATTGACCAGGTTGATAACAGCCCGCACGAGCGGAATGGTTTTCGTGTTTCCCGAAGCATCCAGGATGGTGATCGTAACCGATGTTCCGGCGGTTCCCCGAATCAGCGTGACGGCATCTACGACGTTGGTAACCGGTTTACCGTCAACCTGGAGGATGATATCGCCTGCGACTATACCTGCTTTTTGCGCTGGTGAGCCTTCAACGGGAGCAACGACGACGATAGCGCCATTTTTCCCCTGAACCTGAAGACCGACGCCCTGCAATTGCCCCTGATTGGAATCATTTGCCTGCTGCACTTCCTTGGGGGAAAGAAACGTGCTGTGGCCGGTATCGCCCAGAGAATCTACCATACCGCTGATGGCGCCGTAGGTCAGATCCAGCGGCTTAACGGCAGACTGGTCGACATAATTGCTGTCGATAATGCCCCAGGCCTGGTTAATTAATTGAAAATCAGCCGCTGTGCCCGGCTGGACCATAACCGTATTGGGATTCGATTGGTTTGTTTGCTTATCGATAAACACACCTGTGCCTATTCCGGCAGCAAAAAGCATAAAGGCAAGGACAACTAATCCTACCGTACGAGATGTTTTCATTTTTACTCCTTTCAAAATGGATTAGCAAAAAAAATAAATTACTACTCGGGTACACTGGTAAATATTAAGCCTTATATCTACGATAACATATCCGGCGGACTCCGGCATTTTAATCCGGGCGGGACACATTCAGATCAAACCCCAAACAAATTATAAATACCAAACGGCATTAAAAAAAGGAATGTCGGCAACCGCCTATGTCCTCATTCCCATCTTAATACAGAGCTTTAGCCTGCACCCGAACTAATACTTTCTACCCTGTTTTTAAGTGCCATTGAACCCGTTCATTTTTATCCATCACAAAGCAACCAGGCAGATACCGGCGACGGCAATAAAGACGCCGGCTAATGCCAACGGGGAGAGGCGTTCTTTCAAGAAAAACACGGACATTGGTAGGACAAAGACAGGCGCGGAAGCAGAAAGCAGTACCGTTTTGCCCGCGCCAATTAAGTGTATCGCGGTGACATAACCTAACGCGCCAATGGTATAGGTCAAGATACCCGCGCAGGCTACGAACAACAAATTCCGCGTGCCGTAAGTTTTAAACTGAAATTTGTTGGGGGTATTGCTGACCAGTGTAACACCGGTAAGAACCAAAGCAGAGGCGGTGACACGGGTCGCAGCGGCTAAAATGGTATCGACATGATTCAGCCCGATCTTCAGCGTGACCGAGCCGGCCGTCCAGAGCACTGCTGCAACTAAAGATAAAACAACCCCTTTGGTTGTGGTTTTTTTAGTGACTTTTGTTTTATTGTTTCGCACAATCATAAGAATACCGGCGATGACGCAGACCGCACCGAGAATGTTGAACCAGGTAAAAGTCTCACTAAGAAAGAATATGGCGGTAAGGAGCGTGAAGACCGGAAAGGCGGATTGAGAGATGGGATAAGCGACGGAAACGTCCAGGTAACGGAGGCTCTGGATATAGATGGTGTCTCCGGCGGTATTGGACAATAACCCGGAGAGAATGACAAAGAATATCGATAAAACGGGGGTATGCAGGATATCGGTGCCCCTGCCTGTGAGAAAAACGATGGTGATCAGTGCCACTGCGCCGACCCACAACCGCATAGTGTTCATGGAAAGGGAATCCAT
>PMBW01000339.1 GCA_003153075.1 Dehalococcoidia bacterium
GCCGGGATGGCGATCATTTTCTCTTACACGGATTCGCTCAACGGCTGGCGACCGGCAGAAATCCTGGCGCTGGTCGGTGTTTACAGTCTGATCGGCGGTGTCATCCGGGTGGCGATTCTGCCTGGGATGCAGCAGCTCACCGAATCTGTGCGCGACGGTACCTTCGATTTCACCCTGACGAAACCCGAGGATGCCCAGCTGATCGCCACTTTCAGCCGCGTCGCGGTCTGGAAGATCATCGATATTTTCCTCGGGCTGGCGATCCTGATCATCGCTTTAGTCCGCATGGGCAACAGCATCGGCGGGTTGCAGACCGTGGAATTCCTGGCGATGCTGCTGACCGGTTCGGTGATCGTTTACAGCTTCTTTCTGATATTGGCCACGCTGGCCTTCTGGCTGGTGCGGGTGGAAAATGTCCTCACGATATTCCTGAGCGTGTATCATGCCGGACGCTGGCCGCTNNCTGACCAGCCGACTCAACTGGGTGACGCTGCTGGCGGCATTCGGCGCAGCGGTGGTGCTGTTCGCCGTCTCCCGCGCCTTCTGGAAATTCGGATTGAGGCATTATTCCGGCGCTTCGGCGTAAGGGTGGAGACCTGCCCCTAAATTACTATTAAGAATGGTTTGTGGTAAGTAGCAAAGCATCGGTTTATTTGTGCTATAATATCATAAATCAAAAGTGAAATTGCTGAGTAAGAATTGTCGGTTATTGATGGGAACAAAACAAATATGAGTTGACAAATGTCAACGTACATGGTATGTTCTAGATGGTTAAGCATAATAAAAAAGGTTATAAACCTTCTCCCCCTCCGAAAAACTGTTATGATCTTTCCGAAATAAAACAGAAAATACGTAGCAGAGAATTTCTAATCAAATCAAATGCCGCAGAAGAGGCATTCAGGGATTTTGGTTGGGGAATATCGGAGATTTTGGAGGTTTACGCTTTATTAGAAAAAAAACATTTTTATAAAACGGATATTTCCAGGTATAAACCTGGGGTATTGATTGATGTTTACAAAGGAAATATCAAAGGTGAAAAGGTTTACACTCATTTCTATGTTGATGATACAATTAACAAACTGGTAATAAATAGTTTCCATCAAATGTAATGAAGAAAGCCCGGGAAAAGAATCATGCAATGTAACGAATGCGGCGGGAATTATCAGGAAATTTCAGATCGCCTTGAAGTAAACGATCCTTATGTAGGTTTGATCGTAATTCAAAGCGTACCCTATTATAAGTGCAATTCCTGTAATGATGTTCTTTATACCGGAGCAATGGTCGGAGCTATCGATTCAGAAAGGAACCGCATAATGCAAGAAATACTTAACCGGTTTCCGGTTAGTAATTTTGTCAATGCGTCTGAGACTGCTTCAATCCTGGGTATATCAAGACAGGCGTTACATAAACATAAGAGAATAAATCACGGTTTTATTTACCAGACTACTTTTGGCGGAAACAGGATTTATCTTAAACAGTCAGTTCTGCAATTTAAAAAGACCGGTGACGGACGTTTTCCATTATCTTCGGGTATAGGTAACTTCCCGGTCGGCAAACAGAAAATCCCTGCTGCAGTCGGGGAAAGACCCGGGCTAAAATACAAAGCTGACTAAAGCCAGGCCGATCAGAGACATCACCGCGATCGGGGGTAACGCAGGGACGGCCTTGCCTTTAGCAAATTTCGCCTGTATCCAATATGCTCCCAGCAATCCCACCAGTGAGAAAGCAGCGACGACCAATGCTGCCCTCACATCACGGGAAGAATAAACCGATGCCGCCAGCAATACCGGGAACCCGATATCGCCGCCGCCCAGGATCGAATAATTCCGCTCCTCTTGTTTTTGCTCGCTCAGGTTGGGGATGTCGGCCTTTTTCAAATTCGCAGCCCAGTTGGAAGGGCGGTAGGGAATGATGAAGGCAGGCAGCGAGCTGGAAGACGACAATTTGTTAGCCATCCACATCATGAAACCGAAACGCACGGCCAGATAATCGTAAATCGCCAGCACTGCCAGCAAGATCATTGCCGTCCAAGGTGATATCAGCCGCCCGAAAACCTCTCCGAGCGCCACCATTGCCAGCAGCATTACCACGCTTTGCAGCCACACGCGCGGAAAGAAAAACCAGGCTATTCCGATCACTGCCGCAATCGCTATACTGACAACTGCCGGCAGCCAGATGACCGCTATTACGAATATGCTCCAGGTGTATAAAAAGGTGAACATTACCTTAAACACCGTTTTCAAAGCCGAGATCGGGATTGCAAAAAGCACGATGCTCATGACGACCACAACCGCAAAGAAATAGATCAGGATAGGCCCCAGCGATGACTCCGCCGGTGTTTGTGTTACCTCTCCAGAAGGTGAGGTCGTGGGGCCGGGCCAGATTGAGACCGTCTCTGCCGGTGGGGGCGGCAGGGACAGATTATGTTTCTCCAAAAATACATCCGTGTGTGAAACGACCAGGAATGTAAATGCCTGCGCCAGGATAAAAATGATGACGCTCCAGAATACCGGCCTGAGTCTCAGTAAAGTTTTTGTGTTCATGTTTTCTTAATTCTATCATATTTCTCATAACTGACGGGTAGAAATAAGCGTTTGCCTGTCAGCCATCAGCTTTCAGTTCACATAAAACCACGCGGGGAGCCTATTGACGCCGCGATTTCTGTTTTGTCGAGACTTTTGCAAAGTTGTGAGGGTTTTGTTTTATTCTGCAGTTATCAACCCGGATAATAAAATCGTTACTCATAACTGGAAAGTCAAAACTACTTTCCTTGTCTTCTCTATTAAACCGTGATAATATTGGCATGTTTGACAGGGGATTGGGGATTCTACGGAAAAGGGGAGGGGAAATCGATGACAGAAACAGGCTATCATGTAGTTTGGCCTTCCGGCAAGCTGGCGTATCAACAATTAGCTTTAAAACCGCGCATCGCCGATCTGAACGGCAAGACCATCTGCGAGCTATCCGATTACAGCTTCCGGGGGGAAGAGATCTTTCCCATCGTGCGGGAATCTCTGCGCACGTTATATCCCGGCATCAAATTTGTAGAATATACCGAGTTTGGCAATACCCACGGTTCCACCGAATCGGAGGTGATTAAAACACTCCCTGAAATGTTGAAAGCGCACGGTTGCGACGGAGTGATTTCCGGCGTCGGTGGCTGAGGGAGCTGCACGCCCGCAGTTGTGCGGGCCAGTGTTGCCGCAGAGAAAGCCGGATTTCCCACCACTTCCATTGTGCTCAGCGGTTTTCTTGGACAGGCCAAAACAGTCGCACAAGCGTTGGGCATTAAAAATCTGGCGCTGGCCGAATATCCCGGCCTGGTGGCAATGGACAGTCCGGAGGAATTACGCCGTAAAGTCAACCAAACCGTCGTCAAGAATATTATTGACGGTTTTACCCGGCAGGTCGAGGATGTCGCGCAAAGTAAAGAACCCAAGCCGCGCGATATTATCTTCACCGGCTCGCTGGAGGAAGTCCAGGAGCATTTTATGAAAAACTACTGGACGGACGGTTTGCCTGTCATTCCTCCCACCCTCGACAAGATCGAAAGATTTTTAAAATTTACCCAGCGCAAGCCCGATGAAATTATCGGCAAACTGCTGCCGGAGAACCGGGAAGCAACGGTTTGGAATGTGGCAGTTAACGGCGTGATGGCCGGCTGCCGCCC
>PMBW01000316.1 GCA_003153075.1 Dehalococcoidia bacterium
CCACCCTGTGCATGGATTCGCATTACTTCTTGCTCGCCTAACACAATCAGGTACCCGATCTTGAATGTATTCGGGTCAGTGATGACGGGTGCATCCTCCGGTATCGGCATTAAAAGCCCCTCCGGGTTATCTGCGGGGTTNNGCAGACCCGGTAATCCCGATAAACCGTTCAGTCCGTCCTTTCATGAATTCAGCGATCAGCCGTAGCCGTCCGTACATACTCACAACAACGTCAAATTTACGGGTACCCAGTATTTGTAACGCATCAGGTGCAAACGGGTCGACATGAATATGCTCGGTTTTTTGCGAAAATTCTATTTCGTGAAACCCTCTGTGTAAGACAGCGACTTCATACCCTTTCTTTAACAACCCTTCCACTACATAAGGGCCTGTCGGGCCTGATCCACCGATAACCAATGCTTTCATCATTACCCTCTACTTTCTTGCTGCGCTAACTACTAGTATTGCCTTTAGTATTACTTATTTTCTAACACTGTTGTGGAACACGGTTGTAGGGCTCAGGGTAAACTACCGGTCCATGCTCCCGGGAGGGCAGAATTAACGTCGCGGTTCCCTTTATCGTCACCACTCCATTCTGATTTATGTTTTGAATATCGATATCGACACAATATTTTCTGCCGTCACAATATTTCTTTATCACCTTGCCTTTAACCCATGTGGTGTCTCCCATCATGGTGAACATCCTGATCTGTGAGTTGAATTTCCAGAGGAAGCCGTCGTCTCCCATCCAATTCGTCAGGAGCACATAGCGCCATGCTTCCGGATGCTGCCCGGCCACTGCCGGCCTGGGGTGTGCCGCCTTGAATCCCGCAGGTGGTTCTCTCCCCGCAAACGTCGAGATAATTGTCATCGGTTCCCTTTCCCAGAGCAGCCGGTTTAGCCGGTCTGACAACTTATGAAAATGCCCGCCTGCCATCCAGGCATCCCGTTCATTTTCGCTCATCGGTCCTCGCACCACCGGCGTCAATTCATCGCCTACCTTGACATCTTCCCAGTAGCGGGGCTTCGCGCCCCGTATCTCTTCCCTGTCCTGCGCCGCGTATATCTCTTCGATGTCTTTATCCGAATAAACGGGCATTTCGGAGAGATTGCCGTATTTGTTCATTTCTTTAATTTTGTCGATTTCGGCCCATGTCTCATAAGAGCTGTATCCGGCGACTAAATCACCGCCTTGCCGGTAGTAGTCGAGCTGTTCGTAGCCCAACACGATCCTCTCCGCGAATTTACTGCTCTTGACTTTGATCTCCGAGGGATGCACAACTCTATAAGTGAAATCGTCTCCCACACAGACCGGTCTGAACCATTCCCGCTCACAACCGGAATAAAACCCGGCTATACCGGTGATCATCGGCACGCGCCCCTCGGGGTGCTGGGCATAGCTGATCGTATAAAGATAGTTTGGGGGAGCCGTCAGGCATTTGTATTTTGTTTTTTTAGCATACTCCGGATCCCGGTAGAGCGGGTTTAGATCACCTTCGCCGTCCAGAAAGATGCGTATCTGATCCGCGCTTACCGTCCTGTTCAGATTATTGTTGGTAGATATTGGCGCCAGCGCACGCTGCTCTTCACTTGTAATAATATTCCCGATCAGTTTTCCCCATTCCTCGATCAGTTGATCGAGCGGACTTAATTTCTTTTCAGCCATTTCTGTCTCCTTTCAGGTCTATCTATGTTTGTATTTAGTAAATTACTTTCTTGTCAACTAATTTTCCGATTTCCTCTTCCGATATACCTAATAATTTATTAAAAACATAGTTATTGTGCTCTCCGAGACGCGGTGCAGGGGAGTGGGTTGCTGTTAAAGCTGATGTCCAGGGAGAACGGTACACAATAGTTTTACCGGCCGCAGGATGATTTTGCTCGTAAAATACGCCGCGTGCTCTAACGTGCGGGTCGTTAATCGCTTCTTCGATATTGAGCGAGGCCCCGGCGGCTACCCCTGTCTTTTGCAGCTTATGCATCACCTCATAATTCGTAAAGTCACTGGTCCAACCGGCGATCAGTTTATTTAACTCGTCCTGGTTTTGCCAGCGGCTGTATTTGTCGGAGAACTTTTCATCTTTAGTCCATTCCGGGTTTCCCATTACTTTACATAATGCTTTCCACTCCACATCTGTAGCAATGGCAATAGCGACCCATTTGTCTTCCCCTTTGCAGGGATAACAGCCGTGCGGAGCCATTATCTCGTCGCGGTTACCCATGCGTGGACGGATTCTGCCGTTCATCACATATTCCATGGTAACCTCCGGGATCAGCGCCGCGACGCCCTCACTCTGAGCCACGTCGACATGCTGCCCCCGGCCTGTCATATTTCTATAATTCAAGGCGGCCAGCACACTGAAAACCCCGTACATGCTGCCGATGGGATCGCCGGGATAAGTTCCAGAGAGCACAGGTTCTTCGCCCGGATAACCGAACGATGCGCTTAATCCTCCCGCCGCCTCGATGGTAGATGCATAAGAAACGTAGTCCTTATCCGGGCCGGTGCTGCCAAAAGCGGGCAGTGAGACCAGGATGATATCTGGCTTGATTTCTTTGAGCGCCGCATAATCCAGACCCCAACCGGGCATCACCCTCGGCGAAAGNNGGCTCTTTCAGATTGAGCGTGCAGCCCTTCACGCCCCGGTTGGTGATATTGAACAACCCCCGGTTTATCTCCGGCTTTGCATCAGACCCCTTGCCGGGATCTTCCAGTATTCTTGTAATTCTCTGGTGGTCAAGCCTTGTATTGGTTTCGATCTTGATCACTTCCGCGCCCATGTCTGCCAGAACAGCGCCCATCCAGGGACCTGCCCAAACCCAGGTTAAAGCAATTACCCTGATATTTTTTAGAAAAGGCGTGCCCATATCCTGATGACCTTCCATAATTTTTCAGATAACCCCGGCTTCTTTGAGTTTTTCCATTTCTTGCTGTGTATAACCCATGCGTCCGCAATATATTTCCTCGTTATGCTGGCCTAAAAATGGAGCGGCTGCGGGCGGCTCCCGTTTGATATCGGAAAAACGGTAAGGCACCCCAGGGTACCGCAGTTTGCCGTTCTCCGGGTGTTCTATTTCCACGAAAAATCCCCGTGCTGCCATTTGTTTGTCTTCCAGCACCTGGTCGGCAGTGCGCACCGCGCCGATCGGAATCCCTTTTGCCTGACTGTTTCTATAGATTTCTTCAACCGTATACTGCATCGTCCATTCCAGCAGCAATGGTTTGAGCGCATCCCAGTACTTCGCCCGGGATGTGGCATCTTTAAATAATTCGTTATCGGCCCAATCGGGGTGTCCCATCACCTCTACGAAACGCCACCACTGGTGTTCTTCTGCCAGGGCATTATAAATATACCCGTTTTTACATGGTAAGATATGAGACGGCGCAACAGATAAAACATCTGTCCGGGAAATGATCTGTTTTGCGTACGCGTAGCGGGCAGTCGCGGCATTCAGATTCTGAAAAACGCTTTCCTGTTCGGATACGTCGAGCTGTGTTCCGGAGCCGGTTACCCTTTGATGATAAAAAGCGCCCAATGTCCCTGCGGCTGCGCTCAACCCGGCCTGGAAACTGAAAAGATGGGCCGGATACTTGATCGGTTCTCTGCTGATATCTCCCTCACGGGTCGAAATATTTCCCACCACACCCATATGGGTGGTTACTAACTCACCGCCTTTATAGTCCCTGTAAGGCCCTGTTTGTCCAAAGGGCGTGATCGAAGTCATGACGATGCGCGGATTGATCTGCTTGATGAATTCGTAGGAAAGCCCCAGCTCTTTCATTCTTTTCGGCGGGTTGTTCTCGATCAAGATGTCTGTTTTTTTCAACAGTTCGATAAATATCTTTTTGCCCGTTGTTGTCTCCGGATTCAGGGTGATTCCCAGCTTATTCAT
>PMBW01000086.1 GCA_003153075.1 Dehalococcoidia bacterium
ATGGAAGATCTAGACCTGTTGACTCAACTGGCAGAGATGATCACTTCCACTTCGTTATGCGGCTTGGGACAGACCAGTCCGAATCCGGTTATCAGTACCTTACGTCATTACCGGGCGGAATATGAAGCCCACATTATTGATAAAAGGTGCCCTGCAGCGGTATGCCGTGGATTATTCAATTCACCTTGCCAGCACACGTGTCCCGTGGAGCTGGACATTCCGGGTTACACCAGTTTAATCAAAGAGGGTAAATTTGCGGAAGCCTATGCTTTAATCAAACAGAGGAATCCTTTACCGGCGATCTGCGGGCGGGTTTGTCATCACCCCTGTGAAGCCAAGTGCAACCGCGGTCAAATTGATGAACCACTGGCTATCCGCGACTTGAAAAGATTCGCAGCGGATTATGTATTTAGCAAAGGCATTAAAACCAAACAAATCACTCAACCCGCCAGATCAGAGAAAGTTGCTGTAATCGGTGCCGGTCCGGCTGGTTTATCCGCTGCCTCGGATCTAGCTATGGATGGGTATCCTGTAACGGTTTTTGAAGCTTTGCCTGTGGCCGGCGGCATGTTGGCTGTTGCAATCCCCGAATACCGTTTGCCCAAGGATATCCTGCAGAAAGAAATCAATGAAATCAAAGAGCTCGGCGTCGAAATAAAACTCAATACTCCGGTAAAAGATATAAACGCATTATTCGCCGAAGGTTATAAAGCCGTCTTTATCGCCAGCGGCGCACATATCGGAACAAAGATGAATATTTCCGGCGAAGATTTGACAGGAGTTTATGACGCGATCGAATTTTTACGGAAAATAAATCTGGGGGAATAAGTAAATCTAGGTAAGAAAGTGGCAGTTATCGGCGGCGGTAATTCAGCGGTTGATTCCGCTCGCGTCGCGCTGCGCAAAGGAGCCATTGTCCATTTGATCTATCGGCGTGAACGTAAAGACATGCCGGCCATGGCAGAAGAAATAAAAGCTGCTGAAGACGAAGGCGTCCAGTTCCATTTCTTGACTAACCCTGTAAAGATCAATGGCAAAGGGAATGTTAAAAGCATTGTATTAACCCGTATGGAATTGGGTGAATTTGACCGTTCCGGCCGCAAAGTGGCAAAGCCGGTCGCGGATTCTGAATTTGAGTTGGAAGTGGATTCGGTTATTGAAGCCATCGGACAAAGTCCCGATACTTCCTTTGTTAAGAATAACGGAGTCGAAGTAAAAAATAACATTATCGTGGCTGACAGCCGAACACTGGCAACGTCCCATGCGGGGGTTTTTGCCGGTGGTGACGCAATCTGGGGTCCGCGCACTGTCATTGAGGCTATCGCCGACGGCCAGCGCGGCGCGTCTTCCATCAAACGTTATTTGCAAAAGAAACAACTCGGCAAGCGGGTGGAAAGGTATCATTATGAACCTATTCCGACTCCAGAAAACCTGCCAACTGATGAAGAAACCAAAGAAAGAGCACGAATTGTTGAAGATGAATTACCTGTTAAAAAGCGAAAGAATTCTTTTAAAGAAGTAGCCTGTACATATACACCGGAGCAAGCCAAGAATGAAGCATCGCGGTGCCTGCGATGCGACCTGGATGTCGGAGGATAAACTGATGCAAGAAATAAACCTGACCATTAATGGCCAGTCAGTTAAAGGAAAAACAGGCGAGACGGTTTTAACTGTATGCCGTAATAACGGGATTTTCATCCCTACCCTGTGCCATCTTGACGGATTAACAGATGTCGCGGCCTGCCGTCTTTGTGTAGTGGAAATACAGGGGGAGAAAAAACCTGTTCCGGCTTGTACTTATCAAGCGCGTGAAGCACTGGTTGTTAAAACAACTACACCGCAATTGGAGAGCTACCGCAAGCAGATAATCGAGTTGTGGTTCGCCGAAAGGAATCACTTCTGTATGTTCTGTGAAGCAAGCGGCGATTGTGAATTACAGAAATTAGCTTATCATTACCAGATGGATAGCATCCGGTTCCAGGAGCTTTTCCCCAAGCTGCCGATGGACATCCTCAGCAAATCCCTGGTGATTGACCATAACCGGTGCATTCTCTGCGGACGTTGTGTCCGTGTCTGCCGGGATGTGGCGGCGCTGCGTACGCTGGACTTTGGAGGACGCGGCGGACAAACGATGGTTGCGGCGGACATTAATCAACCGCTGGGGGAATCCACCTGTACTTCCTGCGGCTCCTGCTTACAGGCTTGTCCCACCGGTGCCATTATCAATAAAACCAGCGTCTTTAAGGGAAGATCCGCGGAATGTAAATTTGCCGATACTATTTGTCAGGGATGCGATATTGGCTGTGAAATTAAAGTATCGATCAAGGACGATAATCTGGTCCGTATCGAAACCCCCGACCGAACATCACCGAGGGGTGCGTTGTGCCGTCTCGGGCGCTTTAACCAGTTAACTGAAACACGCACACGAATCACTTCTCCGATGATGAGAGGAACAGACGGAAAATTGAAAAACTGCACTATGGATGAGGCACTGGCAGCCGCAGCCCAAAAGTTTAATGAGGTTGGC
>PMBW01000330.1 GCA_003153075.1 Dehalococcoidia bacterium
TCAAATCTGCTTGCGGCCTTCAAAGGTTGATCGTTAGCCAATTTTACAGGAAAACCATGGTCGATCAGTTCCAGCATGGCAAGTTCCTGAGCATTCTCCCGGATCGCGACCGCAATCCGGCTCATTATCTGGGCACGCTCACTCACAAACATCTTCGACCAGGCAGGGAAAGCTTTTTTGGCAGCTGCCACGGCCTTGTCGACATCAGCCTTACCACCTAATGGAAGCCGGGCAATTTCCGCTTCCGTGGCCGGATTAAAAACCGGATATGTCTGGCCTGACGCAGCATCGACGCTCTTCCCGTCTATCCACATTTTGTACTTTTTCATATTTCTCTCTCCTTAAATCAGTTCCGTATAAATACTATTAACCGCTTTTACGCAGACAATACGTTTATACAAACTATCGTCTCTTGTCTCTTAAAGGCCTTTATTGCAATAACCCGCCCGGTAATTCGACCGGCCGGTATTATTGGCAAACCGCCGGCAATCGATTCTGATGTGAATAAGCTTGTACCGGTTAAAAACATTTACAGCAAGGTTGGACTTGCGATCAAACCCGGTGTTCTTTCAACACACTTCAATATCTGATGTATTTGATAGATTACTCATGGAACTAATTATCGCATCTCGAAAATAATGTTATTTCGTATGAATGTTCCTAAGGATATCCATTGGAATTAAGGGAAATTCTAGCATACAAATCTTTAACCTGTCAACACGTATGTTCAGAAATATTTTTCAGCGTTACCACTTCGTGAATTAATTATTAAATCCCACCTTAACATCACCATAATTATTGTTCTAATTTGATTAATAATGAAAAGGATATAGCATAGCGATACCTACAGCTTGACGGATACAGGGATATTNNAGAAAATGATGTGCACAATTACTTGATATTTTTTAGCTTTTCGATCAAGTAAATTTCACCGGTAAATTTAGAGAGATTCCCACCATTATCACAACAGAGAAAAATATTACAGGTGTTGTATATTTTAAGACCCGGTGCTTTCGTATTTGTTTACGCCGATTTTCCAGAACTGATAGGCCAGGAAAAACAGCACGACGCCCACCACCGGCGTTCCGTACTGGAATACCGGATCAAAAAGGCTATCCGCGGTCTTGCCCAGAAAATATTGTGCAGGATAAAAATTAACAAAAGCTAACGGTAACAAGAACGTTAAAAAGGTCTGGAGGACTTTGCCATAGATACTGATCGGGTAATCGATGACAGTATTAAAGCAACTGATTACTGACGAGATTGCCCTGGTTTTTACGATCCAAAAACTGAGCGAACCGAAAAACAGGTCTTTTGCACAGTGAATTAAAATACCCCCCAGAATTACCAGCAATAGAAATACAACCTTGATAGCAGTAAGATAAATACCCAAATGAGTAAAACATAACACAAATACGATAATACCCAGGATAAAGTTACCGGCAAAAGCCAGGGTTGGCCGTCCGATCAAAGTATAAACCAGCGGGTTTAACGGTCTGATCAAGGCCATATCGAATTCCCCATATTGCACCATTTGTTCCATCCCCTGCATCGGACTAAAGAAAAATATCGATTCCAAGCCATTCGCAAACATATTGAGGTTGAAAAGGAACATCACTTCGTAAAGTGTCCACCCGTTAATATTCTGAAACTTGAGGAGAAGAATCCATATAGTTAGATACGCAAAAGTAAACCGCAAAAAAAACGTCAGCACGTCCAGCAACGTGCCCAGCCTGTATTCAAAAATATTTTTTAAGGCTGTCCCGTAAAACCTGAGAATTATTTTACAGATTCGCATCCTAACCGCCTTGAATTACCAGTTTTTTAATTGCTGCCCGCCAAACTAACTGCGTTACTCCAAATAGAATCGCCATCCAGAGAAACTGCTGCGAAACCAGATAAAGACAATCCACCAACCCGACTTTATCCAGAAATATACTGATCGGTGTAAAGTAAATCAACTTAAACGGCAGATAATTTGAAATCTTTACTAGAATTACGGGGAAAAACCAGAGCGGTATTAACATACCCGAAAAGAACCTGATGATCATCTGCAGCAGTTCAAATATATTCCACAATCTTGCATACCAGAAAGTCATCAGCGCCATGCTGTAGGTAATCAGAAACATAATGACAATGGCATTGATTAAAGTAAAACAGAACAGAAGAAAGTTCTGAACCGTAGGGAAGTCGATGCCGACAAAGACTAAACCGATGGCAAATATCGGTAGAAATTGAAATAGGAAATTAAATGAATTCTGCCCGATCATGCTGCTAAAGGTGTAGGTCTGGAAATTGAGGGGTTTAATCAGGTCCATTGAAATTTCCCCTCTTGCAATTCTGTTACCGATGTCGAGAATTACATTGTTCGTGATCAGGTTTGATATTAAGGTACTCATCAGAACGTAGGTGGACATGTCTCTGAATGTGACTACGCCCGTATTGGTAACTACCTGTCCGGTTTTACCGAGTAAAGCATGCCAGACCGCTAATTGTACAACAATCAATACGAGGTTGCGGAAAATACCGACGAAATAGTCCGTTCGATAGGCAAAACCAGTCTTGAAAGCCATCTGGATAAATCTCAGGTACTTCTTCATTCAATCCCCAAAGATCTAACACATATATGATGCCTGGCTACGACCCGGTGCTTTCGTACTTGTTTACTCCAATCTTCCAGAACCGGTAGGCCAGGAAAAACAGCAACAGCCCCACCACCGGCGTACCGTATTGGATCGCAGGGAAAAAGAGATTATCACCGGTTTTATCCAGGAAATAATGAGCCGGGTAAAAGTTCACAAAAGCAAAAGGGATCACAAAAGTTAAAAATACCTGGATTAATTTGTTGTATATAGTGATGGGATAATCAATAAAATTATTGA
The DNA here is from genome assembly GCA_003153075.1 of Dehalococcoidia bacterium. Next base: position 2,883 of record PMBW01000330.1, read on the forward strand.
AGCAGGTAAGCAAAGAATAAGTAGCCGTGTTTTTAACCACCCAGAAACTGATTGTACCGATGATCACTAAAATTGAAGATTGAATTAAAGCAGCGCCGAGAATCGCCACCAGCAGAAAGACGATTTTCAGCACTGTAATATGGACAGCCAGATGGGTAAAACACAATACAAACACACCGGCGCCTAATATCAAGCTGGCAACCGAAGAAAAATTGGGGCGGCCGATCAGGGTGAAAACCAGGGAATTCATCGGCCTGATCAATACCATATCAAACTCCCCTTTCTGTACCATTTGTTCCATTGCACGCATCGGCTCGCTAAAGAAAAGCCCGCTAATACCGCTTGCTACCATGTTGATATTAAAAAGGAGAAAGACTTCATAAAGCGTCCAGCCCTGTATCGATTGAAATTTACTGAGGAGCACCCATGTCGATAAATACCCTACGCTGAAATTGATGATCATTATTAATATGTCGATCAATGTTGTTAACCGGTATTCCAGCATACTTTTAACGGTAGCTCCATAAAATCTTAAACTTAGTCTTAAAGTCCTCATTTAGCCACCCTGAATTACCAGTTTTTTAATCGCCGCCCGCCACATTAACCTGGTCACCCCGTAAAGAACTAACATCCAGGCAAATTGCTGTAAAATACTGGACAGGCATTCAAGCGGCGCCATTTTGCCCAAATAAATAGATATCGGCACAAAATACATTAACCTGAGCGGCAAAAAATACGATATTGTGACCAGAACCGGCGGGAAAAACCACAACGGAATGTATCTGCCGGAGAACAACCGGTTCAGTATCCAGATAATCGTGCTCTGCCAGCCGCGCATATACCAGAAAGCGACCAATCCCAGGGCATAGTTCATCTGAAACATGATAATCATAGCGTTAACCAAAGTGATAAGGAACAGCAAAAAATTAAATATGGATGGGAACTCAATCCCAATAAAAATCACCCCGATTGCTAATATCGGCAATAATTGAAACAGGAAGCTGAACATGTTTTGCCCAAGCATGTTACAAAATGTATAGATCTGGAAATTCACCGGCTTCACCAGGTCCATGCCAATCTGCCCGTTCCGTATCCGGTGGTCGTTCATATTGAAAATAACATCGACCGTTAGCAACGTACCAATCATGGAGCTAATCACCACATAGGTGGTCATTTCTTTTAATGTGACCACGCCCGCATCGGTGGTAACCGGACCGGCCGCCAGCAAGGCTTTCCAAACGGCCAACTGCACCAGGAGTATGACCAGATTGCGGAATGTCCCTACAAAATACTCCACCCGGTAGGCCAGCCCGTTATTGAATGATATTTGGATAAATTTTAAGTATTTCTTCATTTAGCCATTCAATACCCGATAACGATATGTATGAAATTTAAAGATGTAGATTTTAACTCTCCCTTCAATGAGGCTGTCTGAAAATAGCCACTATAAACTAAAATCGAGGTGAAAAGTGCACCGATGAAAAGTAAATCCCCCAAATTCGGCGACCTAAAAGATTTCGGACAGCCCCAGAGTTTGCACTAAAACCAGATTCTAATTTCCTACCGCATACATTTTACGGATGACATCCTCGATGGGAGTGACGGTAATATTGATATCCTTGGTCTCCACTTTATCGACCAGCCACCGGACAACCGTGGAGGAATTGATCTTGAGGCTGTCGTACTTGATCGTAATTTTATTATCGTCGTATATTACTTCATCCACTCCCATTGTTTTTAACTCGGTAGTATCCTCGATTTTTCCCAATAAGTCGGCGACAATAATTTCTTCTGTACCGTATCTCTTTTTCAGGGTGTTCAGATTGCCGTCGTACATGATTTTACCGGAATTCACGACCATCACCCGCGAACTCAAACGCTCGATATCAGACATGTCATGGGTGGCCAGGATTACGGTGGTATTACGCGTTTTGTTGACCTCCCGAATAAATTCCCGGATCCGCTCTTTAACTACTACGTCCAATCCGATCGTAGGTTCATCGAGATATAAAATGTCCGGATTGTGTAACAAAGCGCAGCTGATATCCGCGCGCATCCGTTGTCCCAGGCTGAGCTGCCGCACCGGAGTGTGATAGAATTTGTCCAGTCCCAGAATATCGGAAAAGATTTTCAGGTTTTCCTGGTACTGCTGCTCCGGCACATCGTAAATATAACGCATCAGGCTGAGCGTCTCGGAGACAGGAATATCCCACCATAATTGCGTGCGCTGGCCAAAAACAACCCCGATCTTTTTCGCGTTCAGCTCGCGGTGTTTGTAAGGCACAATGCCATTAACGTCAATATTGCCGCTGGAAGGCACGAGGATGCCGATCAGCATCTTGATCGTCGTCGATTTGCCGGCGCCGTTCGGTCCGATATAACCGACGATTTCCCCCTTGTCGATGGAGAACGATATGCCGTCCACGGCTTTGACTGTCTTGTATTGTCGATTGAAAAGGTCTTTGAACGCGCCGGAGAGACCTTCTCTACCCTTGCGCTGATGGTATTCTTTGTAGAGATTGTCGACTTTAATGATTGGCATTTTTCACCCCGATATTCCCAAATTGCATGAGGAATAAGAAAACTCGATGATATCATAAGTGAAATTAGTTGTCAATGATGATGAATTGATCATTATCGTTCGAGTTGTTTTTTCAACGCACAAAGCTCTGGCATCCTGTGGTCCCCTACAGTCTCTCCCGAGGCAAACTTGCGAGAGNNGGATTCATTACTTTATAATAGGAATCATGATGCAGAACATGGTGGCGCTGATGTTAATCTGTACGCTGGTTGGTCTATTGGGTTCGCTGACCGGCCTTGGTGGCGCCAGTATCATCACGCCGCTGCTGGTTTTAGCCGGTGTGCCGGTCAAGGAAGCCATCGCTTCGGCGATGGTGGCCATTATTGCCACTTCCAGCGGTTCCGCCGCCTCTTACGTCAAGGCGCGAATCGCCAATGTCAACATCGCCATGTTCCTGGAAATCTTCACGATCACCGGCGCAATCATCGGCGCGACAATTACCACACATATTTCGGCGGTTTTACTGTATTTCTTTTTTGCCGCCTTTTTAGCCACCTCGTTTCTGCGGATACAGCATATCAGGAAGGAGTTCGTCCCTGCGGAGAAACAGGACCGGGTTTCACGCTGGCTGAACCTGCAGGGCAGCTACTATGATGAAGCACACGGCAAGACAGTCACCTACAAAGCCAACCATGCGCTGTGGGGCGGAGCGGGGATGTTCATCGCCGGTATCGCGGCCGGAATGCTGGGTATCGGCGCGGGCGCTTTCAAAGTCACCGTACACGAAAACATCCTGCACCTCCCACCCAAGGTCTCCTCAACCACCAGCAACTTTATCATCGGGATGACCGCGCTGGCAGCGGTGAGCGTCTACCTGTTTTCCGGACTCTTGAACCTTACCCTGATGGCGCCGATCGCCGCCGGAACCACCATCGGGGCAATAGCCGGCGGCAGGTTACTTAACCGGATCAACGACCGCTGGCTGCAGGTTCTATTTTTCCTGATCGTCATCTACCTGATCGTAACAATGTTATATAAAGGAATCATTTCACTGTGAAAACGCCGCAGAAACCGGACGGACAATCGAAGATGGAGAACGCCATCAGCTACCTGCTGATCGGCGGTGTTTTGTTGTGCCTGGTACTGCTGGTTACAGGGATGGCGCTGTATTGGGGACAACAGGGCGGCGTGTCCGTGTCACAGGACCCGTCGGTCTTTGTCCGCGGGCATGATTTCTTTAGCTTTATCTTCGACCAGATAACCGGCCGCGACGTCCGGAATTTACCATTGCGCCTGATCACGCTTGGTGTTATTGTTTTATTGCTGACGCCGTATCTCCGGGTGATACTCTCCGCGGTATATTTTACCCGCGAAAAAAATTTCAAATATGTGTTCATCACGGTTTTTGTTATGATCATTTTGACGATCAGCCTGACTTTGCACTGAAAAAAGTCTCACTACCCACAGGCAGGGACGCCTGTGCCGCTATTTGCTTTTTTCAGGTAACAATCAAGCAAGTAACCCATCAGAAAATGATAAACAGAGCATGCTATCTGGTATAATTACTATGTGACTATTTGGTGGACCTGTTTTGAAAACATCAAAGCCATTACCACAAAGGCAGAGTTTTCTGTTTCCGCAGATTTTCACGGACTCTTTACGTCCTGAAATAGCACACAATATTTAAGTACTTGGAGATGAATTTGTTAGAAATATCTTTAACCAGCAAACTGCAGGATGTCGTCGATGAGATCGCCGATGTTTCCGGCTATATGTGGGAGCGGGGTTGGGCCGAACGCAACGCCGGGAACTTTACCGTTGACGTGACGAGTTTATTACCAGCCGATATGAAGCTGGGGAATCAATTTCTGGCAGTGAACATGCCCATTTCCCAGCCGGAACTTGCCGGACGGAGTTTCATCGTCAAGGTCACCGGCGCCGCGATGCGCAATGTGGCTAAACAACCGAAAAAACATCTGCTGTTGATCACCATCGCGCATGATCTGAAAGGCTACCATGTGCTATGGGGCGGAGAAGGGAGCAATAGCAAACCGACCTCGGAGTTTATCTCCCACCTGAAAATTCACCAGTATATCCGGCAAAACAATATGCCCCTGACTACTTTTCTGCATACCCATCCGCCCTACCTTATCGCGCT
>PMBW01000088.1 GCA_003153075.1 Dehalococcoidia bacterium
CATTCGCCCTCGGTTATCTCATCGAGCCGCAGCCTGTTTGTTGACATGTAGCGATTCGAGACAAAATACTGAATCGCGTCGTCATTATTTTCAGAGATAGCTTTATAGATATTTTTCTTTATTTCATCTTTCGTTATTTTGATGCTGTTTGGCCACTTTTCGTAGCCGTAAATCACGTATTTTTCAATGTCAAAAGTTAATTCCGCGTTTAGCCGGATCAGTATAGGCTCAGATTTATTAACATTCTGTGAGGGAGCATCAGTAGACGGGACGACCGGATTTGGAAGACCGCTCGCTGCCGGTGGAACAACACGGGCCAAAGTGATTTGCGCCTGGGCAATTTGCGCCTGGGCAACTTGTATCAGAGAAATTTGTTCCGGATTGGGTTTTACCGGTTCAGGCACCGCCGTTGATTTTTTCTCTTCCCATAGTTTAGCTATCGGGGGTTGCTCTCTAGCTACCTTGATTAGTACCCGCCATTTGGGTTTGTCGGGTAAACACGCTGTGGGCACAATATCATTAGCATCGGCATGTTTCTGAACAATTATATTTTCTTTGCCGTCCCAATTCTTCAAAACAGAATGCAAATCTTCCGTTTGGGATAGCGGCGTGCCAAATTTATTTACCGCCTTCCATTTCAGAAACTCCTGTGGTTCTTTTTTGGATTCAACCCACAGCGTGAAGGATTCAGGAATCCCGTCATGTTCAAATTTAAAAATACGGCTGGCCACCTTATCACCCGGTGTCGCCGGTAATTCTTTATTGATCGTAACACTGAGTGTAATGTAATCATCGCTACGAACCATCGTCGGGATTGGTGTATCCGTCATTATTTTGATCCCTCCCTGTCTGCTGCGGGTACTTGCCGGTTAATGGGCAGGTGTGGTAGCGGGTATTGCTGGTGTTGTAGTAGTTGACGTTGGGCCGGCAGTAGTTGTTATTGTCTGTGACGTAATAATGACATCAACATAGGCCAGCAAATAAGTATTGTTACCATCAGACACGAATACAGGCAATTGCCATGTGCCTGGAGATAACACTTTATCGGAAGAAAATTGAGCATTCAACATAACGGAATTATTAGCCGGAATAACATCACCGAGTGAGACCACTAAATTCCACACAGGCGGAATCGGTGTCCCGGTGCCCGTTAATGAGACAAAGTTTGGAGGATTTGTGGTAGCAGCAGCGGGAGTTGTCGTAACCGGATGTAGCTGCTTTACTTCCTCAGCAAGCTTGATTACCATGCTTTTATAAACAACATCCGCCGGCGTTATCTTTTCAACGATCACATTAATTTCCAGGGCGGGGGTACTTCCGTCATCATTTGGAACACTGATCTCAACCGTTCGGTTCACGGGATTCAGCGCTTTTGCTGACAAAGGATTAATCAGGCCGTAAGAAATTATGACAATGATACCTAGAGACACCGGCATCCACCAGGCATTTTTGCTATATAATTTAAATGGACCGGATCCCGGGGAAGTTTCTTCGTAAGTCAAATTATGCGAACTCATTTTCCGGATTACTGCCATGGCAGAGGCTGTTTTATTCATCTCGTATTTTGCCAGAGATGTCGCAGAGGTTATATATAATATTACGGCGATAGAACCAACTACCGCGGTAGCAGCCAAAGCTAACAAAACCGGTAGATTATATTCGAAGCGCAGAAAAGGCGCCAACGCCATTGCCAGCAACATCAGGGCAATTGCTGAACTTCCGGCTACTTCAGTGTAACGCAGGTATTTGGATTCTACGTCACTAGCCGGGGTTGGAGCGTTGTTTTGCACCCATTCGAATTCCTGCTTTGAAAGACCCAGATTCTCCATCAGGCAATTGCGGTAATTAAAATATGCCTGGAGGGGCTTCCAGAATTTCGCCGCATACCAGCGGCCGGTAGTAGCGTAAAGATTATCTACCAGTAAACCTAAAGCAGTGGACCCGATTACTACCATCAACGCTTCCACCACTATTTTCCCTGCTGGAACGTTCGTGTTGAAAAATTCTTGCGTCAGGTGGCCGGGCGTAAAAGCGTCTACGAATAATAGCAACGCCGCAAAAGCAAAGAAGCCGGAGATAGAATTGAAGGTCAGCTTCCCGAAATCAATAGTGCCGACTAATTTGCTCCACATACTGGTTACCCCGCGACACTAAATATATGATTAATATAACCGGGCACTAAGTATATGACGCAGATTATCAATCTGTCAATGCTCAGTTATTGCATCTTTGAGTCTGCAAACGCTCGCATTGAATTATTTAGGAATTCTTAAGCGCCTTCAAAAAACACCCGAATGCATGACGACGGAGATCGATAACCGGTAAGATATTTGAATTTCTAATTTAGCTATTTGAGCATTATTTAGAATTTTGATATCAGGATTTAGAGTTTTCCCCGATACTCCTTCGCTCCCCACCCATCCCTGTTATAATTATGTCAGGGAAATATTTTACGGAGGTGTTAACATGAGAATCAGTGCCCGCAATATGTTAAAAGGCAAGATCATCCAGCTTAAACCGGGTGCGGTTAATACCGAGGTCATTATGGAACTACCCGGCGGAGCCCAGATCGTATCAATTATCACCAAAGAATCCGCTGAAAATCTGAGCCTGGCTGTCGGCAAACAGGTCTACGCCGTCATTAAAGCCTCCAGTGTGATGATCGGCGTTGATTAACAATCGTTTTTGACAGAATTTTGCGATTGTGTTAAAGTTAATTCTAATTTAATNNATCGAGATTACTCTTCGAGTTGGTATGCCTGAAACCGCAAGGCATGGTATACCGGCCGTGCGCTTCGCAAGAAGCGCAAAGGGTATCATTGGAAACGGTGATGCCTCCCGTGTTTGGAAAGGAGAGATAGCTCAGATAGCTTTTGCTTATGGGCGCCTCCTTTTCGAGGCGCCCATTTTTTATATCCAAAATCCAGTGAACCAAGCGGTAGCTATATTAATATAATGAGTTGAAGGAGAAAACAAACATGTTACAGCACAAGATGTGGATCGGTGGAAAATGGGTTGATGCCGAGTCCGGCAAAACCTATCCGGTCTACAATCCAGCCACGGAAGAANNTAATTGCCCAGCTTCCCCTCGGCGGTGTCGCCGATGTCGAAAAAGCCGTCATCGCCGCCCGCAAAGCCTTCCCCATCTGGTCAAAAAAATCGCAGGCGGATCGCTCGGCGATCGCCATGAAAATCGCGGCTATGCTGCGGGATAATGCCCAGGAATTAGGCAAACTTGATACCCTCGACCATGGTTCTCCGGCACAGCGTGCTGCATTCCTCCCGGCGGCTTCCTCACTAAACTTTGAATGGGCTGCCTACAATTGCCGTTCCCTGATGGGACACACCATCCCCTCCACCTCCGAAGACCTGATTTATTTACAGCGCGAACCGATCGGCGTTATTGCCATCATCACCCCCTGGAACGTACCCCTGATGATGGTCGTCGAGAAATTAGCCCCCGCGCTAACACTGGGCAACACCTGTATCATCAAGCCGCCCAGCATCGATTCGCTTGAAGCTCTTAGATTCGCCGAGATGTTAGATACGTTGGGATTACCTCCCGGAACAGTAAATGTTATTACCGGACCCGGCGGCACTGTCGGTGACGCTTTATCCTCTCACCGCGGTATTGATATGGTCGCCTTCACCGGCAGCTGCGAAGTCGGCAAGGCCATCATGGCATCCGCCAGCCAGACCGTCAAACGTTTGCAGCTGGAATTGGGCGGCAAGAACCCGGTCATNNCAGATCTGCGCCTCCCCGGGTAGATTCTATATTCATGAAAAAGTCTATGATCAATTCCTGGAAAAAATGCTCGCCGGCGCAAAAAAGTTCGTTTACGGCGACCCCAATGATATGAAAACCCAGATGGGCCCGCTGGTCAGCGCCGAACACCGCGATCGTGTCGAAGGTTATATCAAGTCCGGCGTCGAACAAGGCGCTAAACTCCTGCTCGGTGGTAAAAGACCCACAACCGCGCCGCTGAACAAAGGCTATTACCTGCCGCCCACCATTTTCACCAATGTCACCCAGCAGATGAAAATTGCCAGAGAAGAAGTTTTCGGTCCGGTCGCCTGCATCATGGAAAAGTTTAATTCCGATGAACAGGTATTAGCCTGGGCCAACGACAATACCTACGGTCTGGCTGCCTATGTCTGGACCGGCGACACCGCCAGAGGTATGAGATTCGCTAACGACCTGCAAGCAGGCACTGTGCGCATCAATGCCGGCCACGGCGGCGGCCCTGAATTACCGTGGGGCGGTTATAAAGAAAGCGGACTTGGTAAAGAGGGTTCGTTGTACGGCCTGTACGAATACTCCAACCTCAAGCGGGTACAGGTTGATTTAGCCAAGAAAAAATAAGATACACAGGTTCTCTTTTTATCTTTGACTCGTGGCAAGTGGTACCGCTAATTTTCGTACCGCGCACGGTAGGTTAGTTACTAATTGCGAAAATGGAGGGCAGAAAGGCTCGTTGCCTTTTTACTTGGATTTACATAGTGTATGCTTTTTCTGCCAATGATTTAGTACTTTTGAAACAATAACGGTTGAGCAACCGGTCGAGGCGCGATCCGCTGCAAAAGGGTGGATTGCGCCTCCCGGGCAATCGTTGAATTGGCGGAAGTGGAAGCTGAGAAGGAGCAGTAAACATGCGGACTTATAGCACGGCAGAGGTAAATCTGGTGCTGGCCTGGGCGGATAAATATGTTGAAATCAGCGCTCTCATAAAAAAAGTGTTTGCCTGTGAAAACCCACGCGGATTTGCTCCCCCTTTGCCGTCAATGGAAAATGAAATGGAATTCCAAAGATTAAAATTCTGGTTTCGGGAAAATCATGATGACTTTGTCCCTGTTTGGTCGGATTTCTGCCTGGCCAAAGGCAAATCTCCTGAGACTCTCAGCAACTCTGAGGAAATGGAATTCAGAAAAAACCCGTTCCTCTATTTTTATTCCCCCGATAATTTACTTGATCTGGCTTATGCTATGGGAGCGACTACTGCGGCTAACGACTGGGACCCCGGCCAACGATCCGTGGAACTTATTATCAATCTATTAGACAGTTTTAATTATACCGTTATCCATCTTGTGCATTGGATAGGTGAATTTGCGGATACCGCCCGCCAAATACCCGGATTATAACAATAAATGAGTTGAAATCTTGAATAACCGCTGTGTGATCGTCAGCGGACTTTTGTGTTAAATAATCTTAGTGCTAAGTATATAAGGAAGGCTACAGCCATGAAAAATTTCGAATACTATGCGCCCGGCTCACTACCTGAAGCGCTCGCTCTATTAGGTGAATCGAAACAAAAATCAAAAGTACTGGCCGGAGGGACAGACCTGATTGCGCAGATGCGCGCAGGGCGTGTCCAACCCTCAATTATAATAGACATCAAGCAAATCCCGGAGCTCAACCGTTTGGAATGGACTGAGGATAAAACCCTGCACATCGGCGCTGCGGTGCCTGTTAGTACCCTCGTTGATTTTCCCCATTTTCAGGAAAGACTCGGTATGCTGTATCAGGGTTGCTCGCTGATCGGCTCCACCCGTATCCGGAACCGGGCGACCGTCGGCGGTAACGTCTGCAATGCCGCACCTTCCGCCGATAGTTCACCGGCGCTGCTCTGTCTGGGCGCAAAAGCTGTCATCGCCCGGCAAAAAGGAAGCCGCGTTATCCCGATCGAGGAGCTTTTTCGCGGGCCGGGTAAAACATCGCTGGCCGCCGATGAGCTGCTCGTCGAATTGGAAATCCCCGCTCCCCCGGCTCATTCTACCGGGTGTTATCAAAGACATACCCCCCGCGAGGAAATGGACATTGCGGTCGTGGGCGTGGCAACCTTCCTGGCCGTGGCGCCGCGCAGCAAAACCTGCAAGGAAGCAAGAATCGCTCTGGGCGCGGTCGCCCCAACGCCGATCCGCGTCCCCGCAGCCGAAACATTGCTGGCAGGAAAAAGTTTGAGTAAAAAAATAATTGAAGAGGTCGCGGAAAAGGTGGCGGCAGCGGCCAGTCCCATCACCGACATCCGCAGTTCTGCGGAATACCGTAGAGAACTGGTCAAAGTATTAACGCGCAGAACACTGAAAGCAACCTGCGTAGCCCTTAGTATTCAAATTGAAGGCGGAGATTAAGTCAATGAAAAAAGAGATCACCCTGAAAGTAAATGGAGAAGAACGGGTCGTTACCGTGGAACCGCGGCAGACCCTGCTTGATACACTGCGAAACGACCTGGGATTGACCGGCACCAAGGAAGGCTGCGGTAACGGCAACTGCGGCACCTGCACGGTGCTGCTGAACGGCAAGGCGGTCAGTTCCTGCCTGGTGTTAGCAATAGAAGCGGAAGGACAGGAAATCATGACCATCGAAGGATTGGCACAGCCCGGGAAAATTCATCCCTTGCAGCAGGCTTTTATTGAAGAAGGCGCTATTCAGTGCGGCTTCTGTTCTCCCGGTATGATTCTCACGGCCAAGGCTTTTCTGGATGCTACCCCGCATCCCACCGAAGCGCAGGCGCGGCAAGCCATCGCGGGAAACCTCTGCCGCTGCACCGGTTATGACAAAATTGTCCGCGCAATCATGAAAGCGGGGGCAAAATAAACATGACGGAATATACTATTCTCGGTAAACGCGCTCCTCGTGTTGATGCCATGGACAAAGCCACCGGCAGAGCCATGTACAGCTCTGATATTAATCTACCCGGTATGCTTTATGCCAAAGCGCTGCGCAGTCCTTATGCCCACGCTAAAATCCGCAGTCTCGACGTTACCAAAGCCCGCGCGCTGAAAGGGGTAACGGCAGTGCTCACCGCCGCTGATTTACCTCAACGGAAATATATGGAAGAATTCAGGATGCCTTATCTCGCAAAAGATAAAGTGATTTACGCCGGGCACCCCGTGGCTGTCGTCGCTGCGGTTACTCCCGCTGTCGCCGAAGAAGCGCTGGCGCTGATATCGGTTGATTATGAACCGCTGCCTCCGGTAATGGATGCGCTGGAGGCAATTAAGCCGGATTCTCCGCTCATTCATCCCGGTCTGTGCACCGGTTTGAAGATCGGAAAACAAATCAGTAAAAGCGCTGTGCCCAGCAACGTTACCTGGCATGTGGAATCCGGCAGCGGCGATATTGAGGCAGGTTTTAAAAAAGCTCATTTAGTGCTCGAAAATACCTTCCGGACACAGCAGGTGCATCAGGGTTACATGGAACCCCGGGCGGCGGTTGCCAGCGCAGCGCCTGACGGCAAAGTAACCGTCTGGGTTGACAGTCAGAGTAACTTCCAGGCGCGGGACTTGATCGCTGAATTCCTGGATATTCCTGTCAGTCATATTAAAATGATGCCCATCGAGGTCGGCGGGGCATTTGGCGCCAAGCAGCACCACCA
>PMBW01000110.1 GCA_003153075.1 Dehalococcoidia bacterium
TATCCAGTATTCCCGCGGCTGTCCTTTTGATTGTGAATTTTGTGACATTGTAATTCTCAACGGGCACAAACCCCGCACCAAGACCAAAGATCAGGTCATCCGGGAACTGGATGCGCTTTACTCCCACGGATGGAGGGGCAGCGTCTTTTTCGTGGACGATAATTTTATCGGCAGTAAGAGTAAACTCAAGCAAGAAATTCTGCCCGCGATCATCGATTGGCGCAAAACCAAGAAACAACCGCCGTCCCTCTTTACCGAAGCATCGATTAATCTGGCGGATGACGAAGAATTAATGACCATGATGGTCAAAGCCGGTTTTGACCGCGTCTTTATCGGCATTGAAACACCCAATGAAGAAAGTTTGGTGGAATGCAATAAATCCCAGAATAAAAACCGCGACCTGGTGGCAGCAGTAAAAAAGATCCAGAACTTCGGGATGGAAGTACAGGGCGGATTCATTGTCGGTTTTGATAACGACCCCGCCAGTATTTTTAAAAAGCAGATTGAATTCATTCAGAATAGCGGCATCGTCACGGCAATGGTCGGCCTGCTCAATGCCCCGCGCGGGACCAGACTTTATGAACGGCTGAAGAAAGAAGACCGTCTGATCGAAGGTTTCACCGGAGATAACACTGATTGCAGTCTTAATTTTGTCACCAAGATGAAAAGGGAAGAGCTGATCGAAGGGTATCAGAACATCCTGCACACTATTTACGCACCGAAAGCTTATTATGCCAGAATCAGGACTTTCCTGCAGGAATTCCACCCGCATTACCAAATCAGGGTATCGGCTTTGAAATGGGCGCATATCGTTGGCCTTTTCAAATCAATGTGGATTCTGGGCGTGATGGACAAAGGAAGAAGGGAATTCTGGAAATTCATTCTGGGTGTGCTGGTAAAACGGCCGAAGGTCTTCCCCCTGTCATTGTTCCTCGCTGCTTATGGTTTCCATTTCCGCAAAGTCGCCGCCAAGATCGGCAAGGGTTATTGCGCTATTCCTGTCGAAGAGGAAATCCGCTAGATTACATTAGGTTCTTTTTTTAAACTAAATAGGAAACTAACAACTATAGAGGGAGTGCGAAAGCGCTCCCTCTCATTTTTCGAACCAAAAGAGAGCTCGATCCGCCAAAACCGTTGTAGCATATCCGTCCTCGATAGGTTATAATGTCAGAGAAAATGTGTTTTGGCATGAATACGGCGGAACAACTCCCATGAGTTACTCATATTCCGACTGACGCACATTTATCGCGTAGCAAAACGAAAGAAAAATAGCGAGCGGATAAAATGCCAAGTTTTTCTCTAATGCCCAAGGAAGGGAAATTTTTCAAACTGTTCGAAGAAAGCGCGCAGAATGCTGTTGATGTCGCGCAAAAATTAAAAGAGCTCCTGGATTCCTGGGATAAAATCGAAGACAGAGTAGCAGTTATCGCCGACCTGGAACATAAAGGCGATAATATCACCCATCAGATTGCGACGGAATTGCACCGCACCTTTGTCACCCCGTTTGACCGTGAAGACATCACCCTGCTGGCGCAATCCCTTGACGACGTCACTGATTTTATTCACTCCGCCGCAGACTTTATGTTTCTCTACAACGTTGAGCAGCCCACACAACGGGCGAAAGAACTGGGCGATGTCATTGCCGAAACCACACTGGAAATGCAAAAGGCGGTACGCCAATTAACCAAACACATCGACCAGACGCAGATGCTCAAACACTGCGTAGAAATTAACCGCATGGAAAATGTAGCAGACAGGATCTATCGCTCCGCCCTGGTAGAGCTGTTCGCGCACAACACCGACGTCAAGCTCATCATCAAATGGCGGGAGATTTACGAGCATATGGAAACCGTCACCGACAGGTGCGAAGATGTGGCAAATGTTCTGGAAGGCGTGGCGCTTAAATATTCTTAGCCGCTAAATATATTACATGATTTTTATTGCTTGATATTATTGTGAGCATACTGAGAGAAATGAGTTTATCTCTTATAGAGATCTCAAGAATAAACACTTGTTTATCTGATACTCCAGAGAAATCCCCGTTATTTTTAAAAGTGTCCTCTCCCGAGGGCACTTTTCTTTTTTCCTGCAGTTCACATGGACAGTTGTGGTTTCAGAATAATTCGTTTCGAAGTTTCAATTTCACCGCGGAGACAAAATAGTGACAATATTTATTGTTATCATTATCGCCATCGCATTGATTTTTGATTTTACCAACGGCATGCATGATGCGGCAAATTCCGTTTCCACCATCGTTTCCACCCGGGTATTATCGCCCAAACAGGCTGTAATCTGGGCTGCTTTTTTCAATTTTGTTGCGTACCTGATATTCCGCACAGCTGTCGCTACCACCATCGGTAACGGCATGATTGACATCACTACCGTAACTCCCGCTGTCATCTTTGCCGGACTGCTCGGCGCTATCTGCTGGAATATGATTACCTGGTATTTCGGCTTGCCCAGCAGCTCTTCACATGCCCTTATCGGCGGCTATGCCGGAGCAGCGATTGTGCATGCCGGATTCGGGGTTATTATCATCGGCGGCTGGTATAAAACACTGGCTTTTATTGCCCTGGCGCCCATTATCGGCATTATTCTGGGTTACATCCTGAAAATCATTACCTCCTGGTTGATCCGTAAGCAAAGCCTGGCGTCTGTGAATAAATGGTCGCGTGTATTGCAGCTTTTTTCCGCCGCAGCCTACAGTCTGGGACACGGCGGTAATGACGCGCAAAAAACCATGGGCATCATTACAAGTTTGCTGGTTGTCGGGGGAGTAATCTCAACATTTCAAGTACCACTCTGGGTCGTGCTATCCGCTCATACCGCTATTGCACTGGGCACAGTCAGCGGCGGCTGGCGCATCATCAAGACGATGGGGCAAAAAATCACCCGGTTGACCCCGATAGACGGATTCGCTGCAGAAACGTCTGCGGCAGCCAGTATCTTTCTGGCAACTCATCTCGGTGTTCCTGTATCCACCACGCATGTCATCACCGGCGCTATCTCCGGGGTCGGATCCGCGAACCGTTTATCGGCAGTACGTTGGAGTGTGACTCTAAATATCGTCGTCGCCTGGGTTATCACCATCCCGGCGGCAGCTATCATTTCCGCCATTCTTTTTTCTTTAATTAAATTATTTGTTTAGCTTGCATTCGTCATTATCGGTGCTACAATAATAAATGAGAGAAGGTTTTACGGCTCTAAAAAGAGGATAAAACTATGTTTTAAAACATATTTTCCCTCTTGTTTTAGCATAGCGTTGCTAATATAATAAAATAAACCTTAGATTTGAAGGAGGACTTTCATGGGTTCAGCTATTGAATATCAAAAACAGATGACAGAAATTGTCTATATCAATTTACCAGGGCCGACCGAGCCCGCACCCGGAATGAGCGGCGGTGAGTTACTGCACGGCTTCCTGGCAGAACTTTACCTCGGCGCGAAACCGGAGGTTAAAGAATATATTAACGATCTGTGCATGAAGTGGAATGTCCATTACCGCAGAACGGCCGGCGGCAGCTAGTTTTCACTTCTAAAATATAAGACTTTTCTCAAATCTGTCGGTTAATAATTGACATTCAGAAAGGTCGGGGGTTCTTCTTTTATCCCACGATAAAAGGTGTTATAGCTTGTTGTTCGTGTGGATTTGACATGGTGTATAGATGAAGACTCCTGACCTTTTTGTATTCAAGGGGCATTCTGCTTCCATCTGTTTAACTCCTGCTTTGCTTGATTTTTTGCATATTTCTTCCGTTATGTTAAAATAGAAATGGGATGGGAGATTACATAAGCATTCCCTTGGGAGGTGCGGACCGTGGTAAGAGATATTAAGAAGTTTTTAGCGTACTTGAAGGCCGAAAAGGGGTTATCGGATAATACCTCCTTCGCCTATGAGAACGACCTGTCGCAACTGGCTATTTTTGTTGAAGAAGAAGCCGCAAAAGAAGGGGTTCCGCCCTCCTGGGCCGCTTTCAGCCATCAGGCCATGATGAAATACCTGCTTAATCTGCAGGAGAAAAAATATGCCGCCACGACCAGGGCTCGCAAGCTTGCGGCAGCCCGCTCTTTCTTTAAATTCCTCTCGGCGGAAGGCACTATCAAAGAAGATCCCACCCATAATATGGAATCGCTCAACATCGGGCGGTCGCTGCCTAAACCAATTTCCATCAATCAGGTCAAAGCGCTGCTGGAACAACCGGCCAAATCATCCACTCCCGAAGCCAAGCGTGATGAAGCAATGCTCCAGCTATTGTATGCCTCCGGCATGAGAGTCAGCGAACTGATTTCTTTAAATGTGGATGACGTTAATACTTCGGAGGGTGATGTCCGCGCTTTTGGTAAAGGGCACAAGGAACGGATCATCCCGATTCATAAACAGGCGGCGTCTATTGTAGAACAATATGTCCGGGATGCCCGCCCCCACCTGGCGCACAATAAAGGCGAAAAAGCCATGTTTTTAAACCGCCGGGGCGAGAGATTGACAAGACAGGGTTTTTGGCAGATACTTAAACAGTACGCTAAACAAGCCGGTTTAACAGTGCCGGTAACACCGCATACACTCAGGCACAGCTTCGCTACCCACATGCTGAGCGGCGGGGCAGACTTGAGAGCAGTGCAGGAACTGTTAGGACATGCGAATATTTCGACGACGCAGGTGTACACGCACCTCACCACTGAGCACGTCCGCCGCAGTTATGAAAAAGCGCATCCGCGGGCTAAATAGTATAAATAAAGAGGACCAACATGCCAGGTAAATCTAAACGTAAACAAATGAGATACGCTTCGAGCAAATCCGTTAGTACTGCTCAAACACAACCCGCAGCGACCGGGGATGTCGTCAAAGCCAGCCCGTTAACTGCGGCTAAAGTGCAAACCCCGTACGTTAAATCATCTCCGGCCGGCGCAAGAGCGCCTGCCGCGCAATATTCCCCCGAACTGCTAAAACATGTCGGGACGGAGCTGAAAATCACCCTCATGCTTTCCGGTGCGATCATTCTACTAATAATTATCCTGTATTTCGTCCTTCCCCGCTAAATTTTCCGGTGGTGGATGCGCTATGGACTTTGATATTGCCAGAGTCCGCTTAATTAACCATCTTGCGTCTGAAATTGCAGATCAGCGGGTGCTTACGGCCATGTCAAGTGTGCCCAGGCAACTGTTTATTCCTCCCGAACTCGCTAACCTGGCATATGACGACGTTCCTTTGCCCATCGGCCAAAACCAGACAATCTCACAGCCCTACATTGTTGCCCTGATGACCGAGAAACTGGAGCTGACCCCTGACAAAAAAGTACTGGAATTAGGCACGGGCAGCGGTTATCAGACGGCAATCCTGGCAGAACTGGCACGCCAGGTAGTAACCACTGAACGTATTCCGGAATTGCTGGAAAAAGCAAAAACCGCTCTGGCTCAACTGGGCTATAAAAACATCGAAATGCATCTGGCCGAAGAAGCGCTGGGTTGGAAAGCCGGAGCTCCCTACGACGCCATTATCACCACCGCGGGCGCCCCTAAAGTGCCGGATGGTCTGATCGCTCAACTAGCGCTTGAAGGCCGCATGGTGATCCCTGTCGGCTCACACTACGACCAGGAATTACACCTCGTCATCCGGCACAGAAAAGGCATAGAAGTCATTAAACTGGGCGGCTGCCGTTTCGTCTCGCTGATCGGTAAAGAAGCATGGGAAGATTAATAAAGATCCAACGCTTCTAAATGGAATATCGGCAGTAATTATTTTTCCCGGTCAGACCGCCCGTTTCATGCTATTTTTACCTCCTTTCCCTCGATTTTTAGCATCAGTTTGCTTCATTTGCTTCAGATAGCTATAATGGTTATTAAAACTTTGACTAAAACAAAAAGGGGATAGGTGATATGGCGCAGTACGGGCTTGAAAACATCCGAAACCTTGCTCTGCTCGCTCACAACGGTGCGGGCAAGACCTCTCTGGCGGAGGCCATCTTGTTCAACACCAAATTGATTAACCGCCTGGGTAAGGTCAGCGAGGGGAGCACTACATCTGATTATGACCCCGCAGAACAGAAACGGGGAATGAGTATCAGTCTGAGCATGCTTCCTTATATCTGGCAGGGCAATAAAATCAATCTGATGGATACCCCTGGATACCCTGACTTTGTCGGTGAAGTAAAATCAGCAATCCGCGTCAGTGAAGGCGCTGTAATTGTCGTCTGCGCCTCTTCCGGTGTCGAAGTCGGCACGGAGCAGGTGTGGGCTTACTGCGATGCCAGTAACCTCCCGCGTATTGCATATATCAATAGAATGGACCGGGAAAACGTCGATTTTAACAAGGTCGTCGACCAACTGCAATCAAAATTCGGGCGTAAATGCCTGCCCATTCAGATGCCCATCGGCGCTCACACCACTTTCCAGGGCATCGTTGACTTGTTGAAAATGAAAAGTTATACCGGCGCCGCCTCCAAAGAAGGTGAAGTGCCCGCTGACCTGCTTACTGAGGCTAAGTCCCTGCGGGAAAAGCTCGTGGAATCGGTTGCCGAAACAGATGATGCCCTGCTGGAGAAATTCCTGGGAGGGGAAGAACTCACCCAGGATGAATTGACGAAAGCATTAACCACAGCAGTGGCCGGCGGCAAACTCGTACCGATCATGGCCGGTTCCGGTTTACAGAATATCGGCGTGCTTCCGTTAATGGATGCAATCGTCGCTTATCTTCCCCCTCCTAAAGATCATGAAGTTTTGATCATCGGCGAAGATAACAAGCCCGCAAAAACAAAGGCAGACCCCAAGGGCACGCTTGCAGCCCTGGTATTTAAAACCAGCGCTGACCCCTATGTCGGCCGGTTAACGTATTTCCGTGTTTATTGCGGAGCTATTACCAGCAACTCGCAGATCTGGAACGTGACCCGCGGTGAGAACGAACGCATCGGGCAGCTCTTCATTCTGCGCGGCAAGAACCAGGAACCTGTACAGGAAATCGCCGCAGGCGATATCGGCGCGGTAGCCAAGCTGACTGTCACCGCCACCGGCGATTCCCTCGGCGCCAAGGAAAAACATGTCAAGATCGTGCCCATCGTTTTCCCTGAACCGCGTTACAGTGAAGCTGTCTATCCCAAGTCCAAGCTGGACCTGGACAAATTGGGCGCGTCTCTCGCTAAAATCGTAGAAGAAGACCCGACATTGAAGATGCACCGGGAGGCAACTACCCACGAGACGATTATTTCCGGCATTGGTGAAATACAACTCAGTGTTGCGGCGGAAAAGATGTCCCGCAAATTCGGAGTGAATGTTGACCTGCAGACACCCAAGGTCCCCTATAAAGAGACCATCACCGTGCAGTGCGAAGCCGAATACAAACATAAGAAACAGACCGGCGGACACGGCCAGTACGGACACGTCGTACTGGAACTGTCGCCGCTGCCGCGCGGTTCGGGAACTGANNGGCGGATATCCCGTCGAAGATGTCAGGATCACCGCCATCGACGGCAGCTTCCACCCCGTAGACTCCTCGGAAATCTGCTTTAAGATCGCCGGCGCAGGCGCCGTGAAAAAGGGCTTGACCGACGGTAAACCGGTCATCCTTGAACCNNGTGCCGCTGGCGGAAGTCCAGCGTTATGCCATGAACTTGAAGTCCATTACCCAGGGTAAAGGCACCTATTCCATGGAATTCAGCCATTATCAGGAAGCGCCGCCGCTGGTGACGCAGAAGATTATCGCCGCCAAACAGGCTGAAAAAGAGAAGGAAAAAGTTTAAAGAACCGTATAGTTAATAGCAACGTTAACTTCCAGCAAAGGAGAGACTGCTATGAAATTCCTGGTGGGTTGCGGGATTGCTATATTGGCAATTATTATCGTCGCGGTTTTAGTGCTGGGTTATCTGGGTTTTATGCCGGGCGTATCGAATCTATTCGGTTCCAATAAACCGAAAGACCTGGGCGTGACCTACACTCAGGCCGATTATAACAGCGCCCATGCTCGCAACGGCACTACGCATACCGTCCTGCCGGCAGGTACTGCGCCCGAAGGCAGTATCAAGTTTTCCGGTTCGCATCCGGTTAATACCACCTATTCCCAGGCTGAGATTAACGCGCTTATCAACAACCGGCAGTGGGAATACTACCCCTTGAAAGACCTCCAGCTCAGAATCAACGCGGATAATACCGTCGAATTCTCCGGCATCGTTATCACCAGCCGCCTCAAGGATTATGCCGCCGGGCTAAAAGAAGGCGATGATACCCTCAAAGCGATCACCAGCTATATCAAATACATTCCCGGCGACCCGGCCTTCTACGCCAAAGGCACTGTCGAGGTGGCCAATAATCAGATTGTTAATACGAATATCACCCAATTCAAGGTCGGGAACTTGAATTTTACCAGCCAGGTTGAGGGCAATTTACCGGATATCATCAGCGCTGTAAGTAAACAGATGCAGTATTATCCCGGCTTTTCAATAAAAACCCTGAAATTTGCCAACGGCAAAGTCCAATTTGTGGGCACGCTGCCTGATTCCGCCCGGGTGGTCAGCAAATAACCCTTCTGCCCTTTACAAAAACATATCGAAAAAATTAAGAAGGAGCGCGAAAGCGCTCTTTCTCGTTTTTTCCTTTTCCCTTGAAGGCTATCGAGCGAAGTGAAGTGAAGGTAGATAAGCACAAATGACTTAAGAACCAACGGGTGCCCGTCTCAAGCAACGCTTGAGTCGGAACGTACTTTGCGAANNCGGCTAGTTCTCTCGCCCCTTGAGGGAGAGAGTTAGAGTGAGGGGTAGTGCGTCGTTGGATTATAACACCCTATCTGATAGTGAAACATTCGTCAGTTCATCTATGTTTCCAACCAGAATATAACTTAACCGGTATCAGCATTTAGTTTAAAACCAAAAAGTATTACGCTATAATATAGCTTTAATAATACCCGTGGTTGTAACTGATTTGGAACCTATAACAGAAAAAAAGAGGAAATTCTGGAATGCCGGCGTCTGGCTTGCGCTGATAGGCGTAACTATCGCCGTGTGCGTCGTGTTAATCCGATTCTGGAAATACCTCAACCAGTTTCAGATCCTGATCTATCTGGGGTTATTTTTTACCGCCGTCCTGGCCGGTTCCCCGCTACCCATCCCCACTCCCTGTTTTGCGCTGACCTTTACCCTCGGCAGCAGGTTCGACCCGTTCCTGATTGGCGTCATCGCCGGCACCGGGGCCGCCGCCGGCGGAATGCTGGTTTATTTTACGGCGCGCACAGGAAAGCATTTTATGCCGAATATTAATTTCAGCGACCCGGCGAACAAAATTTACTCCGGCGCCATCGGCAAATTTCTGAGCAAGATTAGGCTGCCGCATTTTATGGCATTTGTGAATCGCAGAGGCCCGGTCGGGGTATTTTTATTTTCCATGTTCCCAAATCCCTTTCTAATGCCGTTATTAGTCACGATGGGGATCAATAAAGTAGCCGCCTGGAAAATTGCTATCACCGCATGGGCCGGGAATATCGTGATGTTTGTGGTGATCGCCGCGGTGGGGCATTACGGCCTCGGCTCGATACTGAAGCTGTTCCAGGGGTTCAAACTGTCATAATTTGGAGATGCGCGAAAAAGATGCATACGGTGCACAAAATCAGCGCTGCCATTCTAATAGTTACTTTTATTGTCTGTTCAGCATTCCCCCTCGGCTGCAGTCAATCAAAAACTCCTTTGTCGTCAATATTTTCCATCACTAAAGGGGAATTATTGTTAAAAAAAGCCGGAACCGCCGATTGGGTGAAAGGCGATGTCAACACGGCGCTAAAAGCCGGTGACATCATCAAATCAGGCACAGATTCAGATGCGATCGTTACTTTCTTTGACGGCAGCACTATCGAATTGAAGGCCGATACCCAGATCGAGATTGCGAAATTGGTAACCGGGAAAGCAAAAATCATACAACTCAAGCAAGCGATCGGCGAAACCGTCAGCAAAGTAGTAAAGCTGGCTGATCCTGCCGCGCGCTATGAAATCGAAACACCCTCGGCAGTAGCCGGAGTAAGGGGCAGCTCGATGCGCGTTTACGTGGCCGCTGACGGCACGACCACCGTGCAAAACCTGGAAGGACAAATCAGCGTTACATCTCAGGGTACCGAGTTAATTATTCCGCAGGGAGGTACCGGCACCGTCAAACCGGGAGAGGCTCCCAAATTAGAATTATCCTATGACGACGGCAGCCCCGACGGCGGGATCTCTAATGGCGGCCCGCAGAAATACGGGTATATGGTAACCTTCGAACCGCCGGCGTTACCTTTCAAGATCAACAAGGTGAAAATATTCAGCTGGATCAAAGGCATACCCGGTGACGCTCAGTTTACGCTCCGTATCACCGATAAAGCGCTCACACCGTTGTGGGAAACAGCTTTACCGTTCTCAATGTTCACGACAGACCATACCTGGCTTGAACTGAATGTCCCCGATATCACCGTAAATGACAACTTCAGCGTACAACTTTACGCCCCCACTCTAGGGCAAGGACTGGGGCCATTCATCGGTGTTGATAGGAGCGGAATAAATCAGCATTCTGAAACGATCGCCGGCTGGCAAATCACACCCTGGACATTGCAAATACCCAAAGAACAAACTAACTGGATGATCAGAGTTGACGGCAATGTAATAAAACCGTAGTTTAAAAATTCCAGGCAAAACCCGAGTATCATCCATCCCGATGAAAATCGGGATCCAACGATCCACCAGTTGGCTAGCACTCTTTAAGTCTTAAACGAAATACTTTTAACAGCAGTTAAAATGTACGCCCCTAGTGGGAGAGAGCCGGAGAGGGGGTTTTTCAAATTCCAAGTTCCAAAAACCAAACTCCAAACAAATTCCAATGAGCAAATATTAAAAATCAAAAGACGCACATTCTCATCCCGATGCTTTTTCAATGATAAATACATTCGAATAATTCAGGGTGTCCAACGTAAGAGAGGTTTCTATTTATTGGTGAGTGATCATCATAGAATGGATTCCTTGAGCATCAATGAAACCACATTTCTTGTAGAAATCAACCGTATCTTTTTCAGTTAGTAACACGATTCGTTCATAACCCTCATACGCAGATACAATCATCCCGATTAAGGTCTCCCCGATTCCCTGTTTTTGGTATTCGGGGTTGACCAGCAGATAAGGGATGAAGGCTGTCACTGATCCATCGGAAATCGTGTTAACTAGGCCAACAAGTTTTTCCCCGTCCCAGGCCGTAATAACTTGGTCCGAGCGGCTGAAAGCTCGTCGAAGTTTGTCAGGTTGGTGTCCTAGAGGCCAGTTTACTGAAAGGAAAAGATCCCCAAGGCTATTGGGTTCTACTTCTTTACCCGTGCGATACGTAATAGCCATAATCAACCTAACAAACACTCATTCATAATCGAGATTTTTCATTTTATCACAAACTCAAACGGTATCAACCAATCCTGCGCACCGGAGGATGAACATCCCGATGAGTACCGTCCCATCCCGATGAAAATCGGGATCCAGAACATAATGATTTCCCTCCGCAAAACAAGGCCCGCCCGTTCTTCACGAATAAACGCATGAAACTATTTTAAAGAAACTGTGTTTCATTTCCCCAGGTACTGCAGCGCCAGCTTGATCTTTTCTTCCAAACTGAGTTTCTTGCCGGTGGGCAGCGCATTCACGGCCCGGGTGGTTTCCTGCACGGAGTATCCCAGCGAGACCAGCGCGGACACTACGTCGACGTTTTCCTGGGCAGCACGACCGGCGGGTGAAGAGATCAACACTCCGCCTACTTTATCTTTCAATTCTAGTATCAGGCGGTCGGCGGTCTTTTTGCCGATGCCGGGGATAGTAGTCAGCATTTCCACACTGCCGGAGGCGATCGCCAGCGCCACCTGGTCGGCGCTCATCGCGGAGAGCATCGCCATCGCGGTTTTCGGCCCCAAACCTGAGACCGAGATCAATGTCTCGAAAAGCCGCAATTCATCCAGCGAACCGAACCCGAACAGGCTTAAGTCATCTTCCCGCACATGCAGGTGCGTATAGAGTTTCACTTCCCGTCCCACCGCCCCGAATTCGCTCAGGACGCCCGTCGGCACGCTCAATTTAAACCCGACCCCGTTCACATTCACAATCAAACTGTCTTTACTGACAGCATCGATGATCCCCGTTAAACTGGCAATCATTTTCTACTCCTCTTTGGCTTCTCCCCGATGAGATCGCTATAATGCGTTTCGCTGATATGGCACAACGCCACCGCCAGTGCATCGGCAGCATCCGCCGGTTCCGGCAGCTCGGCTAAATTAAGCTGCAATTTGACCATCTGCTGCATCTGTTCCTTGGAACTGGCGCCGTAACTGGACACCGCGTGTTTAACCTTGGCCGGTGAATATTCAAAAACAGGGATATCCCGGTTAGCGGCGACGAGAATGGCCACGGCCTGTGCCCGTCCAATAATAAAGGCCGTGCTGACATTATTGGANNAACGGCTGCTCCACCGCCACGACATCTGGGTTGTAGCGAGCCACCACTTCTTTCAATCCATAGTAGAGTTTGCTCAACCGTTCCGGTATGGGCAATTTCTGCGACGATTTCACCACACCATAGGCAACCATTTTCAGGTTCCCGTCGGCGTTATCCACTAAACCATACCCGGCAACAATCGTCCCGGGGTCAATTCCTAAAACCAGCATTGGCGGCCTTCTTTACATTATGTCAATTATTCCAGATGAAATAATCTTACCCCATTATAGAGGAAAGGAAGCAATTGGGAAAGGGAATGATGAGCATTCAGCATTCAGCATTCAGCATTCAGCGGTCAGCGATCAGATTAAGTCTTACAAATTCTCTCTTGATCTGAGACTGTCCGAAAATAGACTTTGGAAAAATTGGTTTTGTCATTGTCGGGCTTGGCCCGACAATCAGCAGATTTAGACAGCTTCAGGCTACGGGAACGACCAAAATGGGTACCCCCAACCCTGGATCCTTCGATAAGCTCAGTCTGGAGCCCGATTTTCATCGGGATGGACAATAATATTTTTATTTGTGTTTATGAGTCTGAATGTTATTGGGATTTTGGGAATTAAAAAGGGCGGGTTGATTTGGCAGCATCCCACCCTGTTTGATACTTGTTTATTGATTATTGAGAATCCGTGCGTTTATCCCTTCTGGTAGGCTTCCATAGCGGCTTCGGAGAAATTAACATTACTGGCCACGCTTTGCACATCATCCAGTTCTTCCAGTGTTTCCAGTAATCTCATCGTTTGTATAGATTGTTTTTCGTCCAGATCGATAGTTTGTTTGGGGATCATGGACACTTCCGCGGATTCAACGGTGATTTTTTCTTTTTCCAGGGCGGTACGGACTTCTTCCAGTTTTGCAGGTGCGGTATAAACCGTCACATAATCGCCTTCAACATTAACATCATCGGCGCCGAAATCGATGGCCTTGAGCGATAATTCATCTTTATCCAAGCCTTCGGCATTGATGTTAATCACGCCTCTCTGCTGAAACAGCCAACCGACGCAGCCGCTCTCACCAAGGCTGCCTCCGGAGCGGGCGAAAACATTACGTATCCCTGCCACTGTACGGTTTCGGTTGTCAGTTAAAATATTAACCAGCACAGCGCCGCCGCCCGGCCCGTAGCCTTCCATGAGCAACTCCTGCATCTGAACGCCCTCACCGCCGCCGCTCGCTTTGGTAATGGCCCGGCTGATGTTATCCCAGGGCATACTGCTGTCTTTAGCGCGCTGCACGGCCAGCCGTAAGGAATAATTGGCCTCAATATTTCCGCCGCCTTTACGCGCCGCCACGATAATTTCACGGGTCAGTTTGGTGAACATCTGGCCGCGCTTGGCGTCTGTCGCTGCCTTCTGGTTCTTAATAGTATGCCATTTAGAATGACCCGACATAGGTAGCCTCCTGCAAGTGCACTAAAAACAGATATACCCTTATTATATTATCACCCGGTCTACCTTTGGTCAAAGTACAATCTATAATATTTCCTCCACCTTGGGGGTTAAGGCGCGTTCTGCCACGGCGCCGACTACCGTATTCACCGCTTCGCCATTCTTGAAGAACATCAATGTCGGCAATGACATGATCCGGTATTTGGCCGCTGTCCGCGGGTTTTCCGTTACATTCATCCGGTAAAACTTACATTTGCCATCGTATTTTGTGGATAATTTATCTACGATCGGGTCAACAATTCGACAGGGGACGCACCCCGGCCGCCACATATCAATTAGAACCGGTTGTTTTGATTTAATTACTTTTTGATCGAAATCCTGGTCTGTGAGGTCGGTTACCATGAAAACTCCTTCCGCTAACTTGATTTACGTTATTATGCTAATGCCGATAACTTCCGCTGTCAAGACCTTTTTCAATGACTTTTCAGCTATTTTTTTGTTTGAAAATGTTGAAGAACGGGAAGGGTTTTTAGCATTTACCAATAATGATTGTTGTATGAAAATAACCATGTTGAATTATTGATATGGATTCCCGAATGACGATCTTGAGATAGTTTTTGTCATTGTCGGCTTGACCCGACAATCCATGAGATTTTGACCATTTTCAGACTATACTATTAGCCAGTTGATATGCTCAGAGGCATAATTGGAGGCAAAACTCCGAACGCTTCCCGATTCTTGACCCCAGATTGAGCTTTCAGGTATACTCCAGGTTAGGGAGAGGTGTACAAAAACGTTCACCGGCTGAATACCCACACCCGACTTTTAAGCCTGTAACTACACCTACACTCCATGATAATTGCGAAAAACGGAAAAGGCGTGGGGAAGACTATAGCAATTTTTCTCCTCTCACAAACCAACTCAATATCCGGCTGTTTATTTTCCTGGTTTGTCGATTACTACAATATTTCTGCCGCCATGAAGCCGTTTCCAATTGTTTCCTAATAATATTTAGAATGATGAGTCCTTAGTGTAGTTATTAAACGGGGACCATTAAACACAGGAGAATACCAGTGCCATACGATGCAAGTAAAATGAAAGAGTGGCAGATCGCCGAAGCTGCCGAAGAACATCTGCCCGGCCCCGAAGAATGGCAGGCAAAGCTCGGTCTGCAAAAAGGCGAGATGATACCATACGGCAAGACGCCCAAGCTGGATTTCATGAAAATCCTCGAACGGCTGAAGAAAAAGCCGGACGGCAAATATATTGAGGTGACCGCCATTACGCCTACCCCCCTGGGCGAAGGTAAAAGCACCACCTCTATCGGCCTGATCGAGGGACTAGGCAAACGCGGGAAGAATGTTGGCGGCGCGCTGCGGCAGCCATCCGGCGGACCGACCATGAACGTCAAGGGCACTGCGGCCGGCGGCGGCAACGCATTGTTGATCCCGATGACTGAATTCTCCATGGGCCTGACGGGCGACATCAATGACATTATGAATGCCCACAACCTGGCAATGGTGGCTTTGACCGCCAGAATGCAGCACGAGCGCAATTATGACGACGCCCACCTGCAGAAACTGACCGGTATGCGGCGTCTGGACATCGACCCGGCGCGCGTGGAATTCAGCTGGATCATGGATTTCTGCGCCCAGAGCCTGCGCAATATCGCCATCGGTATGGGCGGCAAGAAAGACGGTTTCCCGATGCAATCGAAATTCAGCATCGCCCCCAGCTCCGAACTGATGGCTATCCTGGCAGTGGTCAGCGACCTGAAGGACATGCGGGAACGGATGGACAGGATCACCCTGGCCTACGATAAACATGGTAAACCCGTAACTACCGGCGACCTCGAGGTGGGCGGCGCAATGACCGCCTGGATGCGCAATTCCATTAACCCGACACTCTGTTACAGCGCCGAATACCAGCCGATCATGGTGCACGCCGGGCCTTTCGCCAATATCGCCATCGGCCAATCATCCATTATCGCCGACCGCCTGGGTTTGAAAATGTTCGATTACCATGTGACCGAATCCGGTTTTGCCGCTGATATCGGTTTTGAAAAATTCTGGAACGTGAAATGCCGCCTGAGCGGATTAAAACCCAACGTTTCCGTACTGGTGACCACCATCCGCGCCCTGAAAATGCACGGCGGCGGACCGAAAGTGGTTTCCGGATTGCCTCTATCCGAAGAATATACCAAAGAGAACGTCAGACTGGTAGAAGCCGGTTTGCCGAATTTATTACACCATATACAGACCATCAAACTGTCCGGCGTCAATCCGGTGGTCTGTATCAACAGCTTCACCGCAGATACCGCCGAGGAAGTTAAGGTTATCAAACGCGCCGTCGAAGCTGCCGGCGCCCGCTGCGCGGTTTCCACCCATTGGGCGCACGGCGGTGAAGGCGCGCTGGAACTGGCGGATATGATCATTGATGCCTGCAAGAAGAGCAACGGGTTTCAATATCTTTATCCCAACGAAATGAAATTAAGGCAGCGTGTGGAGAAGATCGCCACCACGATCTACGGCGCCGACGGCGTTGACTGGTCGCCGGAAGCTAAGGCTAAAGCCGAATATTTTGAAAGCGACCCGAAATACGATGAATACAGCACGATGATGGTCAAGACGCAGCTCAGTCTCACGCACATGCCTGATTTAAAAGGCGTGCCTAAAGGCTGGCGGTTACCCATCCGCGACATCCTGCTCTATTCCGGGGCGAAATTCCTCTGTCCCTGCGCCGGTACGATCAGCTTGATGCCAGGCACCGCCTCCGACCCCTCCTTCAGGCATGTCGATGTGGACGTCAATACCGGCAAAGTATCCGGTTTGTCATAGTTGTTAACTGAACCGGTAACTTGACGTTTTGCTTGTAAAGCTATAATCTATAGTTGGATAGTCGGAATATTAGATTGTTGGAGAAATTTATGTCAGACCTGGTTCAGGTACGCAAAAAAGCACAGGTTACACTACCGCAGTCGGTAAGGCAGGAGCTTGGAATAGAAGAGGGAGACTTCCTTGATATTCAGGTGCGAAGCGGAGAGATCGTGCTGAAATTAAAGAAGCTGGTGGACAAAGACCAGGCATGGTTCTGGACAAACCGCTGGCAACAAGGCGAAAAAGAGGTTGAAGAAGATATACGCGCTGGCCGAGTGCATAATTTTCCTGATGCCAAACAGACCGTGGCCTTCCTTCACAAACAGGCTGGAAAGAAATCTTCTAAATTGGATGAGAGCGTCAGATAATGCCCATTCAATTAACCAACCGGTTTGTTCGCCAGTATGGACAATTACCTGCGGCAACACAACATAAGGTAGACAAAGCATTAAGTTTACTTGACGCTGATTTCCGACATCCTGGTCTTCACAGCCATCCGGTGGAGAGTGCTCCAGGGGTTTTTGAAGCCTATGTTGATGTCAAGTACCGGATGATTTTTGAGCGGCACAAGGATACTTTCTTCATGCGTAATGTTGATAACCATGATGAATGTCTCAGGAATCCTTAAAGCTTTGATTGGTAGAGCAAATGCGGAATTATTTTAATAAAAACAAGAATTCCTAATCAATCGAATCGTATCTATACGTTGGAAAATAACGACATCATTAGTTTCCAACGTTTTTCTTGGGGAAGGAATTAACAGACAATGTCCCCTTAGCTTGTCCAGTGGGATGGGGCGTTGGGAAGGTATTGGATGGTGTTGATGCTATCGTTGTACAATAATGCTAATCCCGATTTAATTGCTCATATACAATCAGGAGCATAAAATTGACCATTAAAATCGCAGTGGCCGGAAAAGGCGGTTGCGGTAAGACCTCTATTACCGCGCTCGTTATCCGTTACCTGAAAAAGAACGGCCAGGTTCCCATTCTGGCCGTAGACGCCGATCCCAACGCCAATCTGGGAGAGAGCATCGGGCTAAAAGTCGGGCAAACCATCGGCACAATACTGGACGGCTTTCAACACGACAAGATCAGCATCCCGCCGGGCATGACCAAGGAAGCTTACCTGGAATACAAACTGAACGAGACAGTGGTGGAAAGCCAGGGATTGGACCTGATCACGATGGGACGCGGACAGGGTCCTGAGTGTTACTGCTACCCCAACCTGATCCTGAAAAAATTCATCGAGGGCTTGTCAGACAGCTATGCTTACGTAGTAATGGACAATGAGGCAGGTATGGAGCACCTCAGCCGCAAGACAACAGATGAAGTGGACGTGCTGCTGCTGGTTTCCAATCATTCGGTCAAAGGCATCCGAGCCATCGCGCGCATCCTGGAACTGGTGGCAGAATTGAAACTGCGAGTGAAAAAGAAGGTAGTGATCATTAACCTCGTGCCGGGCACCCTCGACCCGCTGGTCGCCGAAGAATTAAAACGGTTAGGATTGAAAGCTGATATCCTCATCCCGGAAGATAAAACATTGTACCGCTTTGATCTGGAACAGAAGCCTTTGATGGAGATGCCGAATAATTCCCCCGCGGTGCAAGCTGTGGCTAAAATGATGGCCAACCTTTAATAAATACCAATAACCAATTATCAAATTTCAAACAAATTCCAAAATTAGAAAATACGAACTTGATGGTTAGTCTTCTCGCCCCTCGTGGGAGAGAGCTAGAGAGAGGGGGTGCTTCAGTGCATCATACCTTCTTCACTTATAACTGGTATTTACCCCTGTTTAACTTTATAATTATGATACAATTGGAGAACAAATGACTGCTAAACTTATTAACGGCGCTGAAATTGCCCAGCAGATTCGCGAAGAGATAAAGCTGGAGGTTGTCCGGTTAAAAGCCGAACACAACGTTGTGCCCGGCCTGGCTACTGTTTTGCTGGGGGCGGACCCCGGTTCGCTTTCATATATCTCCGGCAAGGAAAAGACCGCCAGGGAACTCGGCTTTTATTCGGAGCGTATTGACCTGCCGGAAAGCACCTCACAAAAAGACCTGCTGGCCATCGTGGATAAACTGAATAAAAATCCGAAGATTCATGGTATTCTCGTCCAGATGCCGCTGCCCAAACACATCAATGATAACGAAGTTATTTACGCCATCGACCCGAAAAAAGATGCTGATTGCTTCCATCCGGTCAATGTCGGACGGTTAATGATCGGCGATGCCGATTTACTGCCCTGCACGCCTGCCGGAATCCAACAGATGCTGATCCGTTCCGGCGTCAATATCGACGGCGCAGAAGTAGTTGTCGTCGGACGTAGCAATATCGTCGGCAAACCGATTGCCAATATGTTAATGCAGAAAAACAAAGGCGCGAATGCCACCGTGACACTCTGCCACACTCATACCCGGGATGTGGCGTTTCATACCCGCCGCGCAGATATCCTGATTGTCGCCGCCGGTAAGCTGAAATACATCACGGCTGATATGGTTAAAGAAGGAGCGGTCATTATTGATGTCGGGGAAAACCAGATCGGCACCTCGAAGAGCGGTAAACGCATCATGCGGGGAGACGTGGACTTTGAGGCCGTTAAAGAGAAGGCTTCCATGATCACCCCCGTGCCGGGCGGCGTGGGGCCGATGACAATCACAATGTTGATGCTAAATACCCTGAAAGCCGCTAAACTGGCGGCAGGACTTACTGAATAAGGGAGACGACCAAATGGCAATTGATATTCCGAAAACCCATTATTCCGGTAAAGTGAAAGAAATCAAACTAGGCAAGGGTGAAAAAGCAATCACGGTAGGCGGTGAAAACTCCTATCCTTTTTATCTTTTCGAAGGGACAATGCCGCATCATCCCCG
>PMBW01000102.1 GCA_003153075.1 Dehalococcoidia bacterium
AAGTTACAATGAACAAGGACACGGCTACCGTTCGGGTAGTAACATTCACGAAATGGGGCGGGTTTAAGGAGGAAACCTTTACGATCTCGCGCAGTTCGTCTCATTCAATAATCCAGCAAAACACCAAAACCCTGGTAGCTTGGAATTGCGGTACGACGTATTAGGCGATCTTCGCTTTCGCGAACACCTGCGCCGGGATGGAAATACACCTGTTACGATTTAAAGAGATTTTTAATTGTTTAACCATAACTTACTACTCAAAACTTATAACTGAAACATCGTTAAATTGACACTTCCCGGAACTAATGTTATCGTTTTTATATACCTGACCGGGGATAAACCGAGGATATTTATGATTCGGCGCTTGTCACTTATTATACTCGTCACAATTTCGGTATTGATATTCGGTGCCATTGTCGGCTGCGAAGCCGCTCCCGAAGGCAGCGCCGAATGGTATTTTGCCCGCGCTTATCAACTTGCGAAACAGGGTGATTATCAAAGCGCAATTACTAACTATACAGATGCCATCAAAGTAGAGCCGTTACTGGCCAAGGCTTATGTGAACCGCGCTGCTGCCTATGACAGCATTGGTGAATACGACCTGGCAATCATCGATTGCGACAAATCATTATCCCTGCAGCCGAACCTTCCGCTCGCCTATTTGAATCGTGCCTCCGCCTATAACGGTAAAGGTAATTATGATAAAGCGATCCAGGACTGCGAAACAGCAATACAACTGGATAATAAACTGGCTCAAGCCTACATTAACCGGGCGATTGCTTATAATCATAAGGGTGATATGTATAAATCTATCGCTGATTGCAATAAAGCGCTGGATATCAGTCCGAATCTTGCAGACGGTTATTATCACCGGGCTTTTGCCTACGAAGCTATTTCCAAAAATGATGCTGCGGTCGCAGACTTCAACAAGTTTATAACTCTCAGCGATAATGATGATTTGATCGCTAATGCCAGACAGGAAATCCTCAAATTGTCCGCGCCGGCGCCCACCAGCACCACTACCGGTGCCGGCAGCTCTAACAGCCGCTAGTTATTAATCCGAATATTTGATTTATTTGAATTTGGTTATTTATTAACACCAAATAGTGAATACTGTGGAACTCAAGTAGAAATTCCCGAATAAGGATTGTTTTCGCACTCTTTTTCGTTTACCTCCTTCTCCATTTAAATGAGAAGGTTGGATGAGGTTCGTTGGGTAATAATTGAATTGCGGTTAAATTAATAGCTGATTGGTGTTTATAACTAATCCTGGTTTTACCTATCCGGATATAATTTTGTAGCTGGCTTTTCCCTGCTGATACAGGTCTCCACCATAGATATCGTAAATTACCGTCACTGGAAAATCTTCAACTTCCAGTTGCCTCACCGCTTCCGGCCCGAGGTCTTCATAGGCGATCACTTCGGCCTTTTTTATCCGTTGGGAAAGCAATGCCCCGGCGCCGCCGATTGCGCCAAAATAGATGGCTTTATTTTTCTTGATTGCTTCCAGGACCGGTTGGGTACGCTGCCCCTTGCCGATCATCCCCTTTAACCCTGCTTCTATCAACCTCGGCGCGTAACCATCCATGCGGTAGCTTGTGGTCGGGCCTGCCGACCCGATCACCTTACCCGGTTTAGCTGGAGCTGGCCCCATGTAGTAAATAGTCTGCCCCGCAATATCGAAAGGAAGCGGTTGTCCTTTGTCCAGTGCTTCTACAATCCGTTTATGTGCTGCGTCACGCGCCGTATAAATCACGCCGCTAAGCAGCACGTTATCACCGGCCCGCAACTCGGCAAGGACTTTTTCGGTTAACGGCAGCTTGATATTTTTCGGCATCATTTTGGTATTACCCGCCAAATATGTCAGATAATCGCCTCCTTATGCCTGGAGCTGTGGCAATTGATATTCACAGCCACCGGCATGCTGGCGATATGCGCTGGAAAGGTCTCTACATTTACTGCCAATGCCGTAATTCTGCCTCCGTATCCCATCGGCCCGATACCGAGTTTGTTTATCCTGCCTAAAAGTTCAGTCTCCAGTTCGGCAATCTCCCAATCAGGATTATGTAAACCTATTTTTCGTAATAAAGCTTTTTTTGCCAGCATCATTGTTTTTTCCGCTGTGCCGCCAATCCCTACGCCGACAATGACAGGTGGACAAGGATTGCTGCCTGCCACGTCCACCGCTTTGACCACGTTTTCGATAATGCCCTGTCTGCCTGCAGCAGGTGTCAGCATGATCAAGCGGCTCATATTCTCCGCTCCGCCACCTTTTGGCATTACGATAATTTTTACTTTGTCTCCTGGCACAATATCTGTGTATATAATTGCCGGTGTATTATCGGCAGTATTTACCCTGTTTGAAAAAGGTTGAAAAACCATCGATTTACGTAGAAACCCTTTCTCATAAGCCTCGCGCACACCCTCGTTTACAGTGTCGCTCAGGTCACCGTTGACGATATGCACCTCCTGCCCGATTTCCAAAAATACCACTGCGGCCCCGCAATCCTGGCAAAGCGCAATTCCTTCTTTCGCGGCGATATCTGCATTCCTGATTAGTTGCGTCAACACCTCTTTTCCCACGGGTGATTCCTCGGTGTCTTGCGCTCTTTGCAGCGCTTCCCTGACATCGTCCGTTAGGTGGTAATTTGCTTCGAGAAAGAGACGGCTAACCGTTTTTGTTATCTCGGCAGCTTCGATATCTCTCAAGTCCGGGCTCCTTGTTTTTCGCTAGACACCTTTCGGCGGCGGCGGTATGATGCCCGTCTTCATCATAGTTTCTACTGTTTTTCTAGCTTCCCGTATCATCGCGCCGGAGCGCTTGGTTAATTCTTCGCGCGTAAGATTGTCCCTGGCTACCCCCTGTTCAACAGCTTTCATACCGACCGCGACCGCTTCCCGGACAAATACCTCGGTATCAGCCATCGTCGGTACAATGTGTTCATCTGAAAGGCCCTGTTCTTCAGCAAATTTTGCCAGTTCATAAGCCGCGGCAATACACATCTCATCGGTAATTGTCCGGGCTTTTACATCAAGGGTGCCCCGGAATATCGCCGGAAACCCGATTGAATTATTGACCTGATTGGGGAAATCCGACCGTCCGGTAGCTACTACCCGCAGTCCAGCCTCTTTCGCGTCCCACGGCCAAATCTCCGGTAATGGATTGGCGCAAAAGAACCCGATCCCATTTTTATTCATCTTTTTTAACCACTCCGGTTTGATCGTATCCGGATCTGGTGTCGAAAGTGAAATCACAACATCACAACCCGCCAGCGCCTCTGCAATGCCGCCTTCTACCTTATCCGGATTAGTGCGCTGTGCCAGATCCCATTTATAGGGGTTCTCCACCTGTTTCTCTTCCAGGTCTTTTCTGCCGCGGTGCAGTGTGGCTTTACTGTCGACAATGATCATATTATCCGCCTTGAAACCGGCTGTCAGCATTAAGCGGATAATGGCTACATTGGCAGCCCCCACACCAATCATTGTAACTTTGACCTTTTTCATGTCCTTGTTTACCACTTTGAGGGCATTCACAATCCCCGCCAGTGTTACGGCCGCGGTTCCCTGCTGGTCGTCATGCCAGACCGGGATGCGGCATTCTTTACGCAATGTATCTAGTATATGGAAGCACTTCGGGTTTTCGATATCTTCCAGATTGATGCCCCCAAATGAGGGTTGAATTATTTTTACGGTTCGGATTATTTCTTCCGGGTCTTTGGTATCCAGGCAGACAGCCACCGCATCTACGCCGCCGAGATATTTAAAGAGCATCGCTTTGCCTTCCATTACCGGCATTGCAGCTTCCGGCCCGATATTGCCCAGACCCAATACTCTGGTGCCGTCCGAAACTACGGCCACCGTATTCCATTTGCTCGTATATTCATAGGCTTTATCCCTATCGGCCTGTATCGCTTTGCATGGTGCGGCTACGCCCGGCGTGTACCAGATCGCAAAATCTTTGTAATCCCTGATCACTGCCCGCGGGACAGTCTGCATTTTCCCCCGGTAATAAGAATGCATAATCATCGCATCTTCAGCCGGTTTTTTCGCTTTTGCCAGTAATTCTTCTCTCGTAACTTTTTGTGCCATTTCATCTGCCTTTTTTATTTATCGCAACTACATTCAGTAAGAACTGTCTGTTGCTTTCTCAATCATGACAATACAACAACTGATTACCACAGTCAAACACATTACCAAAAATTTATCTGAATGAATAATATTCGCTGTTTTTCTTGACAAGTTCTTTATAATATGGTACATTCGTTCTATAAAAGGTATGGACGGAAAAAAGTGAGAAAACCAGGTTTAAATTCAACCCGCGAAAACATCCTGCAATATATCCACGGCTTTATCGATGAAAGAGGTTACTCTCCGACGGTGAGGGATATTCTCAAGGGTTGCGATATCAGTTCTACTGCGGTCGTCCAGTATCACCTCGATGTTCTCGAAAAAGAAGGCCGTATCCACCGCGATCCGGAAATTTTCCGCAGCATCCGTCTCTCACTCAAGAAAAATACTGTATTAATTCCGATTTTAGGCACAATTGCCGCCGGTACCCCTATTCCCGTGCCGAACAGTGATACCTGGAACGGCCAGGCGACCGAAACACTGGAGCTACCCCAGGATATGATCGGGACTAAACCGGTCTTCGCCCTCAGGGTAAAAGGTCAATCGATGATCGATGCCCTGATCGATGACGGCGATATTGTTTTAATGGAAGCCGCTGATTCCGCCGAAAACGGCGAAATGGTCGCGGTCTGGTTGAAAGACCGGGAAGAAGTTACATTGAAAAGAATTTACATGGAACCGGATCGGGTTTTACTCAAACCGGCTAATCAAACCATGAAACAGATTCAACAAACTCCGGATAATGTAGAAATCCAGGGTAAAGTAATCGGCGTCATCAGAAAGCTCTAAAAACTATCTTCGGAAACGCCGCACAAAACACAATTTGACGACCCCTCTAAATTACGTGTTAACTAAAACACAACAACTTATGTCCTGCTAACATGTAACTGTTTTCAGAGGAGTCGTCAAAATATTTACGTTAATATTATATTTATTTAGCCCGTATTAACCGTTGGCTTTCATTGCGTTGAAGCACTCGCTGCAATAAACAGGTTTACCCTGGCGAGGTTGGAACGGCACTTCACAATCTTTGCCGCACCGGGCGCAAGTAGCAGTGAACATCTGTCTCGGTCCAGCAGCTCTTCCGTCGGTTCCGCCGCGCTGAGATTTTCTGTTCTGGCGGCAGGAAAGGCATCGCTTCGGTTCATTGGTGTAGCCCTTTGAAGCAAAAAATTCCTGCTCTCTTGAGGTGAATGT
>PMBW01000158.1 GCA_003153075.1 Dehalococcoidia bacterium
GCGCAGAAGAAACATACCTTGCGCTTGGGCACGTAACGTGTCCGGTTTGTTCTCATCCCACCCATGCGGGGTCTAGCTGGTGCTGTTGTTGGTCTTTCTCTTGTCGTCACTTTTTATGAACTCCAATTAAAAAGGTATATCATCTGGCTCAACTTCGCCAGTTGGTTCCACTTCATCCGGTTTGCCTTCACCGGCGGCCGGGGCGCCCTGTCTATCCAGGAATTTCACCCGATCGGCAATAATTTCGTTGCGCGCCCGTTTCTGTCCATCCTGCCCGTCCCAGGTGCGCAGGCGCAGTCTGCCTTCGACATAGACCAGTCTGCCCTTGGTCAGGAATTGGTTGCATTGCTCGGCAAGCTTGCCCCAGGCGACTACGGAAAACCACTCGGTTTCTTCTTTACGTTCGCCTTCGGCGGTGGTGTACCGCCAGTTCGTGGCGATACGGAATGATGTTACCGGGCGCCCACTCGGGGTAAACCGCATTTCGGGTTCACTCCCCAGGTTGCCGATAATGGTCATCCTGTTGATACTCACCATACTCCCACAACTCCTAAAGACCTTTACCGGGTGTACGAGGAAAAGGTCATACTCCCCTTGCTAATCCAGCTTGACCAGAAGATGACGTAAAACATCCTCAGAAATCCTGAGGTTTGTTTCCATTTCCCGGTTCTGATCCGGTTTCATCGTGAACTTGAGCAGGATGTAGTTCCCCTCGATGGCGTGTTTAATAGGATAAGCCAGGCGTCTTTTTCCCCATGATTTAGATTCGGAGATCACGCCGCCTTTTCCTGTAATGAATTTCTTGACATTCTCGACGGTGGCAGTGAGCTTTTCTTCGCCCAGATCCGGCCGGAGGATGACGGTCAATTCATATGAGTTTACTTTTTCTTGAATATCAACTTTTTCAGTTACCATCTGCTAATCCACCAATAAAATATAGATTTGGTTCTTAAGACACAATAATATAGCATACTACAAGAGATGGGTGCAAGACAAGTCCGAGTCTGGCAGGGTAGATTATTGCTATTTACTATCCCATAGTATCTTTAAAATAATCAAGTTTCAATAATCAATAAAATGGTAATTATTAAATTCTAAAGCCTGATTTAGCCTTTGTATTTTATTGGATTTGCTTCATATGCTGACCGGGCATATTATTTTGACAAATATTGGGAAGAATTGCGGAAAAATTACGGAAGGATGGGAAAATATGGCTTACGCAGACGGAACATTGAGCTCATCGATCGCGCAGGCAGCCAGCGCATCCAGTTTTACACAGATAGTTGCCTCACGAGGATGCATAGCTTATAATTCTGACTGAAGGTGAATGACAGTGCTAACAATAACTACCCTGAGTGAAAATACAGCGGATAACCTGGGGCTACTGGCCGAGTGGGGTTTGAGCATCCTGGTGGAAACCGCCGACGCGAACATTTTGCTCGATACCGGCCAGACGATATCCGTGACACATAATGCCGATGCCTTGGGGATAGACCTGCGTAAAGTGGATAAAATTGTGCTGAGCCACGGTCATGCCGACCACACGGGTGGTTTGGTGAGTGTGCTGGGGCAGATCGGGAAAAAGATCGAAATCATCGCGCATCCGGATATTGTCGATGCCAAGTATTCGGGCAAACAGGAAGACAGGAGAAAAAACGTTGCTTTGCCTTTTCAATTGCTTGAATTGGAGAAACTGGGAGCAAAATTCAAACTGAGCAAAAATCCGGTGAAGATAACCGCGGACGTGATGACAACCGGCGAGGTGTCGATGGTGACGGATTTTGAGCAAATAGACCCGGACCGGTTTTTTGTGAAAGAAGACGCAACATGGTATCCAGATGAATTGAAGGATGATCTGGCGCTGATCATTAATACCAAGCCGGGATTGATTGTAGTATTGGGGTGCGGGCACCGGGGGATGATCAACACGCTCTACTGCGCACAGAAGTTAACCGGCAGAAAAAAGATCAGGATGGTGATCGGCGGGTGTCACCTGCTAAACGCCTCGGTGGAAAGAGTTTATAAAACGATCGAGTGTTTGAAAGAACTGGATGTGCAAAAGATCGGGGTTTCCCACTGCACCGGCCAAGAGGCTTCGGCGATAATGGCTCAAGAATTGGGCGACCGTTTCTTCTATAATAATGCTTGTACACGGATCGATGTCACAGATAATGAAATAAAAGTGGACTAGGGGAAGAAAGTGAACCTGTCAGTGCAATTGGCTCCGGAAAACAAAAAAGGCCTGAAGCTGGAAAACCCGGTGATGACGGCGTCCGGCACATTCGGTTACGGCATGGAGTATGAGCACCTTTTCGATATTCAGAAGTTGGGCGCAATTGTCTGCAAAGGCACCACGCTGGAACCGCGGGACGGTAATCCCCAGCCGCGGATCGCCGAGACACCGGACGGAATGCTCAATTCAATCGGGTTACAGAACATGGGTGTAGATGCGCTGATAAAGGAAAAAACGCCGGTCTGGGCAGGCTGGAAAGTGCCGGTGATCGTCAATATTGCAGGGAGAACGATCGATGAGTACGCGGCATTAGCGGCGAAGCTGGACCAAATTCCCGGGGTTGCCGGATTAGAGGTCAATATCAGTTGTCCCAATGTGAGAGCAGGCGGGGCGGAATTCGGAGCAGACCCGGAGTCCGCGGCAAAAGTGACTTCGGCGGTGAGGAAAGCAACAGCTTTGCCGATCATTGTGAAATTGACGCCGAATACCGCGGAGATCGTGCACATTGCCCAGGACGTGGCCGGGGCGGGCGCGGACGCATTGTGCCTGATCAATACCGTGAAAGGGATGGCGATAAATATTAAAATAGGTAAACCGATACTGGGAAACGGTTACGGGGGACTATCCGGTCCGGCGATCAAACCGGTGGCGATTTACATGGTGTACCAGGTTTTTAAATCGGTCAGGATACCGATAGTGGGCTGCGGCGGGATCACGAACGCTGAGGATGCGATCGAGTTTTTCATGGCAGGGGCAAGCGCGGTGGAGGTGGGGACGGCGAGTTTTGCGAATCCGCGCGCGCCGATGGATGTGCTGGAAGGAATCGAGCGGTTTTTTGAGAAAGAAAAGATACAGGATATAAGAGAGCTGATCGGGGCGGCGCACAAGTAGGATTCGGTTGAAATTTTGTCACTCTCCCTTCGCCCCTGCTTGGGAAGGAAGGAACCAGTTCTGTAGTGGAAAAGGGAGCGGGGGCGGTCGAGTTTGAAACTCGGCCCTACAATACCAGTTTTATTGTGTATGGAATAGAATCTGAACACTTCGAAAATTTCGATAATCGATATGTTGCTGATAATTTTAGTACCCCCTCACCCTAGCCCTCTCCCTCGTTGGGGAGAGGGGACT
>PMBW01000020.1 GCA_003153075.1 Dehalococcoidia bacterium
GGGTTCTAATAATTCCCTGCGGAAAAATAATAAATAAAAGGACGTGCAAAATGGCAAATAAAGTAATTAAAATCACGGCGCATTTACCGGCTATGCCTGAATGGCTGAAGATCAACAACTCCATTACTATTCCTCTGCCACTAAAGAGCGCTAAAGAATTGGCGCAAAAACTGCTGGAAGTACAGAACGATGCCGAAATAAAAATTAATTTTACCAGCGGAAAGAAGACTCTAGTAGAAATCAATTGGGATTCGGAAAGCAAAGAGCAATCTGTCTCGTTATAAGCTGTCTCCTGCCGGAAGAAACGGATTTCGGAGCATAACCGAACTCCACACTATCTTACGCTTTATGCTTCTGGAGGATACGTAAATGGTATTTAAAAAGAAAATGGAACCTCAAAAAAACCTGATTGATAAAAAAGGAAGACTCAAAATAACAGAAAAAACCTTACCCGCCGGTGAGACAACAATAGAAGCGCGCCTCGAAGAACTGGAATCGAGGCCGCGCCGTAATCATTTTTTACATTGGGGAGCTTTCGTTCTTTCCTTAGTTTCATTAATTTTACTTTCAATTTGGGTGTTCAGTTCCCGCGGACCGGTTCCCACTCCGTGGATCGTATTTGATATTGGACTTGGCATAGTAACAGCAATTGAGTTCTTTACGCGCAGCGGATTCCGCTGGGATAAAGCAGGGTATTTACGTTCCCGCTTCTTCGATTTTTTCGCTATTATTCCGGCACTGGCGCTCGTTAATCACGGGTTAGCCCTTGAGAATGTTTGGGTGTGGATAATATTGATCGCCCGGTTTGTGCGTTCAATGGACCGCCTGCTTGGCGATGGGTTTGTACAGCGCAATATCTGGGCATTAGCAGAAGGTTTTGAAGAAGAGATAACGGATAGAGTCCTCCAGCGCATTATTGCCCGTGTGCAAGCGGACATGGATCGGGCTCATTTCAGTCATCAGGTCGCAGCGGCTTTTGTCAGGAATAAAGACTCCGTACTGCTGCGTGTCCGGGCATCCACTCCCAAGGATGGTATAGTGCCGGGTTTTGCTCATATTGTCGGGCTGGACAAAGCGCTTGAACGCGCAGAAGAGCGCACCTACGACGCGGTTGTGGCAATAATTGACAGCGAGGAAATCGATATCGCTGTCAGGGATGTGGTTAATTCTGTTTTTGCCCATATGCACAGTGAGCTGGGAGAAAAAACCTGGAAGCACAAGCTCGGGATTCGGCATCACGTAGTAAAGTGAACGGACCTTGATCCTGCACGGATAAAAGGGAGCACGAGATTGTTTAATGATAAGGCACAACAAAAGAATAAAGCCCCCAGCCATTTCGCCAGGTACCGTCAGATTGCCATGGTCCTTGGAAAATACAGGCTTGAGGAAGTACTCAAATATGTCGGTATCCGTAATTACAGAATTGTCGGCTGGCTGCTGCGCGGCAATCCCTGGCGTAAACTGCCGGATACCAAACCGGAACGGGTTCGTTTGGCAATAGAGGAACTTGGCACGACTTTCGTCAAACTCGGACAGATCCTTTCCACCCGTGCTGACCTGCTGCCGCCGGAATATACGAAAGAGTTGTCAAAACTGCAAAGTTCTTTAAAACCGCTTCCAGTCGAGTTAATGAAAGATGTAATCAGTTATGATTTAGGCCGTCCAGTAGATGAAGTGTTCAGTCAATTCGTATCCGCCCCTATCGGTGTCGCTTCTATTGGACAGGTGTATGGCTGTACGGTGAAAGACGGCCCGGAGGTGGTGGTAAAGGTACAAAAGCCCGGTGTGCCGGAAATCGTTGCCGAAGACATGTACATTTTGGGCAAAGCGGCTGTATCTGCCACCAAATACTGGAAAGGCGCACAGCAATACGACCTCGTGGGGATAGTACAGGAAATCGCCGATACCATTCAGACGGAAACAGATTATATTCAGGAAGGCCATAACGCGGAGTACTTCGCCTGGTTCTTTAAAAAAGATCCAACCATTCACATTCCTACAATTTTCTGGGAATCCACAACACCGCGGGTAATTACCATGGAGCGGATTCACGGGATCGGCATTCTGGATATCCAGGCGCTGGACAAAGCGGGCTTTGACCGTAAGGAATTAGCGATACGCGCCGTCAGTATCTGGTTGAAAATGGTCTTTGAAGGTGAAGCATTTCACGCGGACCCCCACCCGGGAAATTTGTTTGTAGAACCTGACGGGCGGCTGGGTCTGGTGGATTTCGGCATGACCGTTACAGTAGACAATGATGTACGATGGCACCTTGCCAACGCGCTCAAAGCCATTCTGGACCGCAATCCTGACCTGCTCATCGACGCATTGATAGAATTGGGCGCAATAAGCTTACGCGAGGAAGGGTCTCGAGCCCGCCTGCGGAAAGACATGAAATACGTGATGGGGCATTTCTCTACCACCCACTTGTTAAAACGTTCGGAAAGCGTCAGTTATAACCTGGAGCAATTATTTACGATGTTGCGCCGCAACCGTATACAGCTTCCCTCGAATACTTTCCTGTTGCTGAAAACGATCGTCATGGCGCAAAGCCTGGGAAGAGGATTAGACCCGGAATTTGATATCGCGCCACTGTTACAATCCAGTGTCATCCGGGCTATCAGGAAGAGATATTCGATAATTGCAGCCCTTCGCCGTATGCCCATGGAAGCAGCGCAATTGGCGAGTTTGGTGGGAGGGCTTCCTCAGCGGTTTGACAGGTTGCTGAAGACAACTGAGCGGGGTGAGATGCAAGTACGCGCCGATGTTTCCGGTATTGAGAAGTACATCGCCAACATCGAGCAGCTAATTACCAGGTCTGTAATTATTATTTTGGGAGCATCCGTTATTGTCGGGTTGGCGCTCTTCTTTTTGGCAACCCGTTTGGGTAAATAGATAATCGGGGACAGCACAAAACAGGGAGGGAAAAATGAAAGAATTTTTTAAAAAGCAGTCTACCTTTATCCTTTACGGTTTTGTTTTCTGGCTTCCTGTAATACTTGTGGTCTATGTCGCGATTCTTCTTTTCAGCAACGGCGAAAAGGTCGGCAGAAGCATCCTGGGCGTTGTGGTGCCGGACAAGTTCCTATATACCGGCCTGGGTTTTGTTCTTTGTATTCTGATCATATATCTCTCAGGGATTATCTTGAAGCAGACCAAAGTCGGGCGGGTCCTATCCAAGATTCCGTTTATTGGAATCTTTTTTGGCCAGGGCGAAATCATGACAATCAACAGACTGAGTCATATGCAAGCCTGCCTTTTCCTGTATTCCTCTACCTGTATTTCTTACGGATGGGTACTCTCGGAGGAAAAGGTTAAAATCAGTGAAGTAGCCGCCGGGTTCCCTATCATCAATGTCTATTTCCCAAATGTTCCAACTCTGGTAACGGGACAGGTCTTCGCTGCCCGGAAAGACACTGTAATGAAAATCGCCAATCCGTCCACCGAGGTTATAAATCTGCTTCTTTATGCCTTCCGCAGCCCTGCAGCGCTGAGATATATGCCGTGGGACGACGAATCTCCGGAAGCATTTAAAGAACGGTCAAAGATATTCGGACTTAAATAAAAAATAATCTGCTCACCGCACAAAAAGAAGGAAAAATTTATGGTAGTTACTGAAAATAAATCACAGGAATACTCGGAGAGCATTGTCGACACGGTGCGTGAACCTCTGGTCGTGCTGGATCAGAATTTAAGAGTGGTTACCGCAAGCCGTTCTTTTTATGAGGTTTTTAATGTAAAAACGGAAGATACCGTCGGGCAGCTTATTTATAACCTGGGTAATAAACAGTGGGATATCCCTGGTCTCAGGAAACTACTTGAGACTATTCTCCCCCAACAGGCAACCTTTGATGATTATGAAGTGGAACATGATTTTCCCGGCATTGGCAAGCGCACAATGCTGTTAAATGCGCGGAGAATTCCCAACCCGCCGGAAAA
Source organism: Dehalococcoidia bacterium (assembly GCA_003153075.1). The sequence goes on from PMBW01000020.1 coordinate 3,940, forward strand.
GCTAAAAGTAATACTCCTGGCGATCGAAGATATTACGAAACGTAAAAAACTCGAGGAATGTGATGTCAGTTTAGCGGCCATTGTAAATACGTCAATTGAAGGCATCATCGGGAAAACTTTGCAGGGCGACGTGGTCAGCTGGAATGAGGGCGCGGAGAGAATATACGGTTATACATCGGAAGAAATGCACGGCCAAAATATTTCCGTCCTGGCTCCGCCGGGTTATAAAGACGAAATAATCAGCCAACTGAAAAAGCTGCAAACAGGGGAACTGATTGAAAATTACGAAACAAAACGGCTCCGCAAAGATGGGATAATAATTGATGTCTCTCTGAGCCTATCAGCAATCAAAGATAAGCAGGGGAATATCTACGGGATGTCAGCCATTATGCACGACATCACGGAACAAAAAAAGTCGGCCCAATCGCAAACGGTTGGTGAATACTCTGAAAGTATTATTAACACGGTACGAGAACCATTGATCGTTCTGGATCAGGATTTAAGGGTAGTGACGGCTAGCCGCTCCTTCTACGAAGTATTCAAAGTTAAACCGGAAGAAACTGTCGGGCAACTGATTTATGACCTGGGTAATAAACAATGGAACATCCCCAAATTACGCGAACTGCTGGAAACCATCCTGCCGCAAAAAACAGCGTTCGATAATTACGAAGTGGAACATGATTTTGCAACGATCGGCAGACGGGTAATGCTGCTCAATGCCAGGCAGATTCAAAGAATGCTGGGTAAAAGACGCATTATCCTTCTGGCCATCGAAGATATCACTGAGCGCCGTGAAATAGAAATCGGCCTGGAAAAAACACGCAAGGAATTAGAAGTAATAAAAAAATCCGCGGACGAAGCCAGCGAATTTGCGGAGAGTGTGATTAATACCGTACGTGAGCCTTTAATTTCGCTGGACCGGGATCTTAGAGTAGTGACAGTCAGCCGTTCTTTCTACGAATTCTTTAAGGTGAAGCCGGAAGAAACCGTGGGACAACTTATTTATGACCTGGGTAATAAACAATGGAATATCCCCAAGCTGCGGGAACTATTAGAAACCATCCTTCCGCAAAAAGCTACTTTTGATAACTACGAAGTAGAGCACGATTTTGCTACGATTGGGCGTCGTATAATGCTGCTCAATGCCCGGCAAATTCAAAGAGCGTCCGGCAAAGAACGGATTATTCTGCTGGCGATTGAAGATATCACTGAGCGCAGGGAGATCGAAACCGGTCTGGAGAAGGCCCGTAAAGAACTGGAAGCGACTAAAATATCCGAAGACGAATCCAGGGAATACGCCGAGAGCATTATCAATACTGTGCGCGAGCCGTTAATCGCAATGGACCAGGATTTAAGGGTGGTTTCGGTCAGCCGTTCGTTCTATGAAGTCTTCAAAGTAAAACCCGAAGAGACTGTAGGGCATCTGATTTACGACCTGGGTAACAAGCAGTGGGATATTCCCAAACTGCGGGAACTGCTGGAAACGATCCTGCCGCAAAAAGCAACCTTTGATAACTACGAAGTGGAACATGATTTTGCGGGTATTGGCAGACGCATAATGCTTTTGAATGCCCGGCAAATTCACCGGGTACTGGGAAAGAAACGTATTATCCTGTTGGCCATCGAGGATATCACCGAGCGCAGAGAGATTGAAACCGGTCTGGAAAAAGCGCATGAAGAGCTAAAAGATCTAGCCGTCGAATTGAAGCGGGCTGCCCGTGTAAAATCAGAATTTCTGGCCAATATGTCGCATGAACTCCGGACCCCGCTTAACTCTATTAACGGTTTCTCGGAGGTATTGTTCGATGAGACTTTCGGACCGCTCAATGAGAAACAAAAGCAGTACGTTAACAATGTATTAACCAGCGGTAAGCATCTCCTGCTTCTCATTAACCAGATTCTGGATATGGCTAAAGTTGAAGCAGGAAAGATGAAACTGAGTATATCCAGTTTATCGATGAAAACCCTGTTAAATGATATTTCCCTGCTCGTAGCGGATTTGGTCGCCAAGAAGCGGCTTGTCATCGAACTGGAAATCGCTGAAAATATGCCGGATATCGAAGCAGATGATCTGAAAGTAAAAGAAATTATATACAATCTGCTCTCCAACGCAGTAAAATTTACACCTGAAGGCGGTAAGATCGGCATGCGGGCAAAGCAAATCGGTTCCGCAATTGAAGTTGTCGTCTGGGACACAGGAGTGGGAATCGCAGCGGAAAATATGGGAAAAATATTCGAAGGCTTTTTCCGCGTCGATACACCGTATTCACGTGTCACTGAAGGCACCGGACTCGGACTGCCTCTTTCCAAAAAGCTGGTAGAACTGCATGGCGGTAATTTTACTGTTGAATCGAAGGGGTTGAACCAAGGCACATTGGTCCGCTTCACACTGCCTCTCATCTCCCGTAAGGAGGTCAATGATGAAAAAAGCATTAGTAGTTGACGACAATGTCAATAATTTGACTCTGGAAAAAGACCTTTTGGAGGTAGCCGGATATCAGGTATTTGTCGCGGAAGACGCTGCCAGTGGAATCGCTATCGCAGTAAAAGAAAAACCGGACGTCATCTTAATGGACGTACGCCTGCCGGATATGCGCGGTTCCGAAGCCGCAATGGTACTACGTCAGGAAAAAGATATGCGCTTTATTCCAATTGTTTTTGTAACAGCTTCGGTGCTGGCCGAAAACAAAGAGGAGATTAAAAACATCTCTAACAGCGGTTTTATCGGAAAACCGATCAATACACGCACCTTTGCGAAAGAAATCAGTCAATTTATCAAGTGAGTTGAAATAGGTTGAATGCCATATTTCATAGGAGAATAGTATGAAAGGCAAACCGGTAATTTTAGTTGTCGATGATATCACCCAGAACAATGACCTGCTCGAAGCATATCTGGCGCCGCAGGGTTATGAAATCATCAAAGCGGTAAGCGGAGAAGAGGCGCTGCAAATAATTGCCGATAATCAGATCGATCTGGTTCTGCTGGATGTTATGATGCCCGGCATGGACGGCTTCGAGGTTACCCGCCGGATCAGGCAAAACCCCAAGACCAAGATGATGCCGGTAATTTTAGTTACTGCCCTCAAGGAAACGGAAGACCGGATAAAAGGAATCCAGGCTGGTTGTGATGACTACATATCCAAACCGTTTAATAAAATGGAACTGCTGGCGAGGGTTCAATCGCTTCTAAAGATAAAAGCCTACAATGACTTAATGAGTAATTACCGGACAGAACTGGAAGCCGAAGTTGTTAACATGACAGAGAGCCTGAAGCAGAGTAATGCGGTGCTGGATGAGCATATCGCGCGTTTTAGCGCTGTAATTAACAGTCCGGAAGATATCCTGATTTTTTCACTCAACCGGGAATGCCGTTACACCAGTTTCAATGAACCCCACCGGAAAGCAATGAAAAAGCAATGGCAAGCCGATATTCAAATCGGTATGAGCTACCCGGAATATATAACCAATCAGGAGTTAAGAGCAGCCGCTGTGAGCAGCATAAATCGGACTCTTGGCGGTGAACATTTTATTGAAGCCCAATACCAACCCGGATTAGGTGTCTGGTGGGAGTTTAACTGGAACCCGATACGCAACAAGGACAAAGTGATCGGTCTATCTGTATTTGTTAAAGACATCACCGAACGCAGGCGTTCTCAGGAATTGTTACGAGGTATCAGAAGAGAGTTTTAGCAATTCTTTTGATAATGCGCAGAAATGAAATACATGAATTCTCAGAAACAGATACCTGTGACGAAAGGGGCGGAAATACCGCGGAGGAATTTTCTTTGGGTAATGTCCAGGCAAATCCAACGATTGCATACAGGAATTCAGAATGGTAAATTATGGTTGCTCAAGGTGCCTCTGATACAGCTAACCGTACGTACTGCCGAGGGGGCAGGCAATCACGATGTGGGACAAAGGGCTGCCGGCGTGGCCTATTACGCGATTATATCCATTTTCCCTTTGTTGCTGGGACTTATCGCTGTTTTTGGTTTTTTTCTGCCTTCGATAAATTTACAAGAGCAACTGCTGAAATTTGTCGGCAATAATATCCCCGGCGCTACCAACATTCTGAAGGATAATATTACCGCTATCATCAGATTGCGGGGCGTTATGAGCATATTGAGTATAGCTATCCTTTTTTGGGGCGGGAGCGCGTTATTTGGCGCGATAAGCCTGTCAATTAACCGCGCCTGGAATGTTATAAAATACCGTCAGTTCTTCATCAGAAAGGCCAGCGAATTGGGTATGGTATTTGGAACTGGCATGCTCTTTCTGCTTTCTCTGGGAGCAAGCGCTCTCGTTACACTGATGCGGGGCGTATTTAACCTGCCAGCAAATAACCTGTCGACTGTCTACCTTAGCGGACGGGTTATCGCTTTCATACTGATGTTTGCCATTTTTCTGCTCCTTTATAAATTCATCCCGAATATTAAAACTCACTGGCGTTATGTCTGGCAAGGAGCTTTACTCGCCGCCATCCTGTTTGAACTTGCCCGGACATTATTCCTTTTGTACCTCGAACACTTCGCTAATTACCAGCTTATTTACGGTTCGATTACCTCAATCATTGTTCTACTCGTCTGGATTTACTATTCGTCGTTCATCCTGATTCTGGGCGCAGAATTCACGTTTCAATATACACGTCTGAAAACTGCAGTGACTGCCGATGGCAGCACCACTAAATAAAAAGGAGAAAATATGGGATTCTTATTAATTGTCGGCATTATCCTCTTAATTTTATGGGTACTGGGCTTTTTCGTTTTCAGTCTGGGCGCTTTAATTCACATCGCTCTGGTTGTTGCTGTAATTTTAATTATTATCTGGCTGTTAAAACAGGTCTTCAAACTGTTTTAGCCGGTCCGGTTCCCTCCAAGACTAAGGGAATACCGGCGACTTAAGCATTGAAAACAGGTTGGAATAATTAAAGATCGTAGTAATTTACAATCGTTAATACTATTTTGTAACAAATTTGTCACATTTTCCATTGATTATTTATTACTCTGTAACAAGTCAAGATGTATAGTGGCAAGGGACTTTGTTATTAATCGGCGTTTAGCATCATAACCGTAATGGGTACCGTAAAGAACCGGACTCTAACAAAAAGTCAAAAGGAATGTAAATAATGTGCGGTATTATCGGGTACACCGGGCAAGAGCCCGCGGCGGGAATTTTATATGGCGCTTTAACGCGGCTTGAATACAGGGGATATGATTCGGCCGGGATCGCTACCATTGAAAATGACAAAATTTATATAGTGAAAGAGAAGGGGAGACTGGGGGACATCGCTCCAAAATGCAATGAAACAAACCTTCCAGGCCGGATTGGGATAGGACATGTCAGATGGGCAACCCACGGCGGGGCAACCAGGGAAAATGCTCATCCTCANNAAATACAATTTCCGGTCTGAGACTGACACTGAAGTTATTCCTCACCTTATCCGCCACTTTATTGATTCGGGTTTATCCTTTGAAGACGCTTTTTTGGCAATGACAAAGGAAATTCAGGGTTCTTATGCGATTCTTGCTACCTTTGCCGCTGAGCCGGACAAAATCCTGGCAGCGCGAAGAGACGCCCCGCTGGTGATCGGCCTCGGAGATAATGCTAATTTCATTGGCAGTGACGTTTTGTCCTTTTTACCTCATACAAACAAAGTGATTTATCTTGATGACGGGGAGACCGCAGTTCTAAGCAAAGAAAATGTAAAGGTATATGACAGTGACCACAAGGAAGTAATTAAGCAACCTGAATTTGTGAATTGGAAATGGAAAGAAGGGAACAAAGGTGACTACGACTACTTCATGATCAAGGAGATCCAAGAACAACCACGGGTAATACG
>PMBW01000166.1 GCA_003153075.1 Dehalococcoidia bacterium
TCCGCGACGCTTGTTTCATGTGATTGCACACCCAGGCTGATATTGACGATATCCGGAGTGACCGTGACTTTTCCTTCACCGGTTACCGAGATACCCTGCTGCTGACTGGTGACAACAGTGTTGTCCGTGCCGGCAGCCCCGACACTACTGCCGATCAGACAGAAGATAATGATCAATGCCGCCAAAGCGGTACCTATTAGCCATATTTTTCTCATTTTTTCTCCTAAAAATTTTATAATTAAGCGATATTCAAACTTATTTCAAGACGGGATAAGAAGCCTGGATATAGAGCGTTACATCTGTCGAACCGGGGTTGATGTACGATGAAGACGGCGCCATCATCGCCATTGTAGTCACCTGCATCGGCCAGCCGCGATTGATTGAATCATAAAATTGCTGGTTCGAGCTGCTTTCCAGGACATAGGTGGGCTTACCGAGCGTGACACCGTACAGACCGGCCAGTTTTTGCGCTTTATGCTCGGCATCCGCAATTGCTTTCTGGCGGGTGTCCTTGAAATACTGGGTGGGGTCTTCCACTGAGAAATACACGTTGTTAACTTGAGTGAGATCCCCGCCAGCCGTTATCACATCCGCAATGACGGTGTTCACCTTGGTGATATCCCGCAGTTTTACATTGACAATGTTGGTCACCTGATACCCGGAGATGGTCTGACTGCCGCCCATCGGTTTAAAGGAATAGGTCGGGTTGATATTGTACTGTTGGGTTTGAATATCCTTGCCATCGACTTTGTCAGCTTTCAGCGCGGCCAGCACTTTGGTCATGGCATCTTTCGTTTTAGTCATGGAATCGGCTACACTGGCCTCCCGGGAGGATACCCCCAGGCTGATATTGGCGATATCCGGTTTGACGGATACTTTTCCTTCGCCGGTGACCCAGAATCCATCTTGTTGATTTGAGATAGTAACCTGCCCGGCGGTACCCGTTGTCGTTGCTGCCGCCGTTGATGCACAGCCCGATAATCCAAGCACAGTGAGCGCTGCCAGCAAGGCAACCGGTAATAATAAACGTGTGTGTTTCATTGTTTCCTCCATATATTAAAATATTGTTTGTAATTTTAATTTCACTTTTCCATTTACCTGATTATTTTACATATGCACCTCCTGTCCTGAGCATTATCGGGCCTTTATATATATATACGAATAAACCGCGAGATTATTGCATTGACGAATTCCTGTTGAAGTAACTTTACCAGGGCTAGGCTCCTTCTAAATGAATAAATGATTACAATTTATTCATATTGCTCTGGCTCTCATAGTAACCAACAATATATAGAACGATGGCGGCAGGAAAAGGTTACTACTTACCGGTGTAAGAATTTTTAGTAGGTGTTCCGCTATTTAGGCAATATTAAGAAAAAATTAAGAGAATGATGCTTGAATAAAACATCACGTTGAGATAATATGCCTATTGGCTGTGAACAAATAATAAGCAATCGGAATAATCAAGAAGTGATGTATTGGCAATCAGCTGGTATCACATTTTTACTGCGTTTCTAAAATACTATATCNNCAGGTATAATACCGGCGCTATATAAAATGAAATGAATTTTCTATACGGTTCTTGTGACCGCGTAAAAGGAGGCGATAATGCAAACATCACAATTCGGTGTGGTTGGCATTGGCACTGACGGTTATATCTACTCCAGAGCAAATGCCGCAGCCTGGGAACCTGTACCGCGCAGCGGTTCGGTTATCGCGGTTTCTGTGCAATCGAGCGGCGTCATTCTAGGCATCGACTTGAATAATAAACTTAACCGATGGAATCAAAAGACCGGCGTGTGGGAAAAAGTAAATGTCAGCCAGCTGATGACTGATATTACGAGTTTACCGGATGGGACATTCCTTTGCCTGGATGAAGACGGCTGGATGCTGGAAAGCCCCGCGCTGAAAGGCCCCTGGGTACCCTTTACCTCTGCTGTTCAGATGATCGGTATTACCACCTTGCAGGATAGCAGTATTATTGGCGTATGTAAAACTACCGGTATGATATATAAAAGGGATAGTCTGGATTCAGATTGGGTACCGGTGCCGGATAGCGGCAGGGTTATTGGTATTACGGCCTGGCCGAATGGATTCCTGCTTGGGATTGGCACAGACCATCAACTGTATACCCGTCAAACATTAACCGGCCCATGGGTTTTAATACCCCATAGCGGTGATGTTACCAGCATATCGATGCTTTCGGACACGGCAGTTCTCGGTGTCGGCAACGATAATCGAATGTACACGATGAAGGACATACCGGCGGATTGGAATTTCGTCTCGGACTCGCTCGTTCTACAGAGTATCACAATTATTCCACCTGAAAAATATGCCGGGGTTGGTATAGATGATCAGCTCTATTTTTCCTCGGCGCTTAATGGTCCCTGGCAAAAGCTCCAGAAAAAAACCGGTGTCAAGAAGATAGCATCGTTATCAGACGGTTCCCTCATCGCGGTCGGCTTGGACCTGCAATTATGGATACTGAGCGATTTGGATAGTGAATGGCAACTGATACCTATGAGCGGCAGTGTAACCAGCATTGACGCATTTCCGGACAATTCGATCATTGGAATCGGCAGCGATAATCAGCTGCGCATACGGGAAACACCGATATCCGATTGGGTCAATCTGCCTGCGGATAAAGGTATGCTCTGTGTGGCGGTAATGCCGGATGGTTCCCTGCTGGGTATCGGCAGCGACGATAACCAACTCTATACCAGGAAAAAGTTATACGGTAAATGGAATGCCACACCGAAAAGCAAAGAGATAATCGACCTGACTTATTGTTTTGACAATGTAAAAGGGAAAAATAATAAAGAAGAGACCCGCCCTTCACCCGAAGGACGGGTCTCTTCTTTATTTTGGATCCCACGAAGGAGTAATGTAAAAATATCCGGATTATTTTCATGATGAAGCCAGGTCTTTTTTGGGGGTGAGCGCCCAGGCGGCTCCGGCGGCGGCAAGTCCTTTCACAATATCGCCGGGATAAAGGGTAATAAACCCATGTTGAGAAGCTGGTAAAAACTAGACGCGCTTTTTCCGGCGGACGCCAGCCAGAGGTATTGAAGTAATCCCGGACCGAAGACCAAAATGCCAGCAGGTTGATCAGACAAGCCATGCCAGAGACAGGGAAAGTTTTTTCACCCAATCTGATTCGCGCTGCCACTGCCAGGCGGTTTCCCCGGCCATTTTGTATCGTTCGATGGCGTTAACTGCCATGGTATTTTCCCTGAAAAATTAAATCGCTGACAATTCTGAGGAACTATTTACCCAAAAACACGTCTCCGCTGATAATTCTGCTTATTTCGCCGTTCTCCTTTTTGCACCAATAGATAGCCGTCATCGTCGATATCCAGCGATAACCCTTCAATTTCATTTGCCCCATTATTGATTCTTACCCGCGAGCAATAAAATGAACAGGTTGACAATAATATTTGAGGAGGCAAATTTATAGCTTCGGTGAATCTTTTGTACCCCGGAATATGTACTAAAGTAGGATGACTAATGGCCCAAATGAGGGATATACAGATAGTCTCACCGAGACTAAGATAGACTCAGGCAGTATCATGGCTTACTATTTTCATGGAGGTGACCTGTGGCAATGGCAGCAAACCAGGAAAAGTTGGGGACGATCGTAAATGAAACCCCGGATCGGACTATGGGCCAGATCCCCACACCTGAAGAGAAAGCGGCGGGTGACTCCGGTGAAGTCAAGAATACACTCGGATTTGCCTACCAAACCTATCTTGAAGGCAGGCGAAACTTAGCGCTGGCATTCAAAGAACGAGGGCAGCATGATCAGGAAGCCTATAGAGCCGCTGAAGAGCGATTTCAACTTTGCAAGGAAGCCATAGACAGGGCTATGAAAGTGCGTGAAAGGGCCGAATTATATGCTTCGGATGTATATAGAGAGGACGTGGCCAAGGCCTTCGATCTTGCCTCCCGGGTCTACCAGGACAGGACGAAACAAGTGCTGACAGAGTGTAAGCAAAAGGTGATGGAAGCGTGGAAAAGCTCAACGGAGAATTCCGCACCGATGACAAGTTTTTGCGAGGAAGCCATAGAGAAGGCCATGAAAGCACGGGAAAAGGCTGAATTGGATGCCCTGGATGCGTATAAAGTTGATGTAGACAAGGCCGTGGATAAAGCTTCTCGAGTCTACAAGGACAATATGAAACAAGCACTGACAGACTGTATGCAAAAGGTAATGAATACCTGGGTGACATCAATGGATACGTCTATGCAGATGACAGGGACCTTTATAGAAGATAGAAACATCAAGGAAAAAGCGCAGTATTCTGAAAGGACACTTGCGCTCTACAGGTTACAAATTCGAGGAACCATCGTGCATATTCAAAGAAAGTTGATATCTATTAGCCTGAGAGTTTCAAAAAAATTGAAGTTGAGACGCTATGCCTGAGGAAAATCAAGAACGACGGTATTTTTAAAACTGTAAATTCAAATCTATTGATAAAGTGAGGCTCAGGCTGTGCCAATAGAGATCGCGGGACAAACCTATTATAAAACTTCAGAAGCATGCGTAAAAGCACGTATCAGTAAAGCTACCCTTTTCCGCTGGTTAAAATCAGGCGTGATAAGGAAGTCTCACCGTGATAGAAGGGGACGGAGATTGTTTACTGAAGATGATATGAATACAATTTTAGCCGAATCGGACAGGGTTGACGTGGAAGATATCCCCGAGAGATTAGAAAATGATAAACACTAACATGAAACAGGAAACAGAGCGGTCAGGATTAGAAGCTTTATCCGGGCGTATCCTGCATTTGGAAACAGAAAACGCAAAATTGAGACAGGAAAGAGATGATCTCAAAACAGCGGAAAAACAATTAAGGACATTGGTAGACAACGCGCGTGATGTAGTTTTTCAGCTTTCTCCCAAAGGGGTCATCGAATACGTTAGCCCCAAAGTACAGGAACTCTACGGATATGAGCCTGAACAACTGGTCGGGAAACTCTTTGAAAGTACAACCCCGTTGAGTGAGTTACCGAAAGCGATCAAGGCTTTGACCAGGGCTCTCGCAGGAGAGACTATTATCAATCTTGAGATCGGCCAAATTAACAGCAGCGGAAGTATTGTTTTCGTAGAGATTAACGGAGCTCCCATCATAAGAGACGATAAGATAGTCGCAGTTCAGGGAGTGATGAGAGACATTACGGAGCGGAAACGGGCGGAGGCAGCAGTCAGAAACAGCGCGCAGAAGTTGATACAGGCTTTGGAAGACACGATGCAGGCGATGGCTATGATCGTTGAAATGAGAGATCCCTATACGGCCGGTCA
>PMBW01000154.1 GCA_003153075.1 Dehalococcoidia bacterium
GACCGCAATTCCGGCATTACCAGCGCTTATCAGTTAATTAAGGATTTTCCATCGCCGGACGAATTACGCACCCGCTATGAGCAGAAAAACGGATTTAAACTTGATTCGGAATTAGCCAAACCGTTATTGATGAAATATACCGGCGGTGAAGCCACCCGGCGTTATTATCAGGATGCCGCTATCAGGGCCGTTTTTGAAAAAATCGCCCGTGGAGAAAAACGCGCGCTGCTGGCGCTGGCCACCGGTTCCGGTAAAACCTTTATCGCGGTTAATTTACTGAAACGTATTGCCGATGCCGGACAATTAAAGCGCGCTTTGTTTGTCTGTGACCGTGACGAATTACGCACTCAAGGGCTGGGTGCGTTTCAGAATGTTTTCGGGAATAATGCGGCTTCGGCATTGAGCGGCAATCCTGAAAAGAATGCGCGTATTCTCGTTGCTACCTATCAAACGTTGAATGTCGATACAGATGAAGCCGATGCCAGTTTCCTTGTAAAAAACTACCCCGAAAATTACTTTAGCCTTATTGTTATTGACGAATGTCACCGTTCTGCCTGGGGCAAGTGGTCGCAGGTTTTAACCCGTAATTCCGATGCTATTCAAATAGGTTTGACCGCTACCCCCCGCCAAATCGATTTTAGCGAAAGGACTAAAGAAGCACAGGCCGATGCTCAGATTTCCGCTGATAATATCAAATATTTTGGGGAACCGGTTTACGAATATGACATGGCTCAGGGCATTGAAGACGGTTATTTGGCCGCCTGTGAAATCCAGAAAGGCCGCGTTAACCTGGATGATACCGGTATCACCATCAATGATATCATCGCGCGGCATCCTAAGGATGCTCTCACCGGTTTACCTTTATCCGAAAGTGAAATTCGCGAGAAATACGAAAAAACCGATTATGAAGCCAAATTATTGTTACCCGACCGTGTATTAGCCATGTGTCAGGATTTATTCAAGTATTTTCTGGAAACCGGCGGTCCGGAACAGAAAACCATCATCTTTTGTGCCCGTGACCGTCATGCCGATGATGTCGCCGCCACGATGAATAATCTTTATGCTGAGTGGTGCGTTAAAAACAACCGGCCGCGCCTTGAAGCTTATGCCTTCAAATGCACCGCTGCCAATAGCGGCAGTGAATATCTGGCCGATTTGCGCGGCGGCTCACGCCACCATTTTGTTGCCGCCACCGTTGATTTGCTGTCCACCGGTGTCGATGTGCCCTGCATACGCAACATCGTGTTTTTCAAGTATGTCAAGTCACCAATTTCTTTTTACCAGATGGTCGGCCGTGGCACTCGTATTGACGCGCCCACCGGCAAACTGATGTTCCGGGTGTATGATTATACCAATGCNNGAGGGGTTTGATGTGCATATCACCGATGCCGGTCGGTATATCGTTACCCAAGTCAATGGTAAAGCCATGCCGGTCACCGTCGAAGAGTATAAAGAAAAACTGGCGCAGCAGTTAATCTCCGAAGCTCCCACCCTGGAATCTTTCCGTAAATACTGGACATCACCGCCGGAAAGACAAAAACTGATGAACGGGATGCCCGATGGCGGCCGCGCCCCGCTCCTGGTGCGGGAACTTGAGGATATGCAGGCTTACGACCTTTATGATGTACTGGCGGAATTAGGTTACGGCATGGCGCCCAGCACGCGGGTAGAACGGGCTAACGCATTTTCCTATAAGAATGCCGCCTGGCTTAAGTCGCTGCCGGATAAGACATCGTTGACGATTCAAGCCCTCGCCGCCCAGTTTGCCCGCGGCGGCACCGAAGAATTGGAAAATCCCAATATCTTTCAGACTCCCGAAGTTGTCAAATATGGGGGCTTGTCTGCACTGAAAGCGTTCGGCAAACCTGCCGAGATATTACACAAGGTTAAAGAGAAGGTATTTGTGGCGTGATGCTAACTAACGATTCGTTGCCGAGGGGTTGGCGGTGGGCTAAACTTGGCGATATCACTCGCATAGCAACAGGCGGAACACCTAGTACCGTCCATTATGAATATTATGGTGGTGATATTCATTGGCTTACCTCTGGTGATGTAAAAGGCACTTACATACATGATGTGCCTCATCGCATAACTCAACAAGGGCTTGATAATTCCAATGCCAAGGTACATCCGGCTGGAAGCGTCATGCTCGCAATGTCCGGGCAAGGCAAAACCCGGGGAACGTCTGCAATATTGAAAGTTCCGAGTGCTTGCAGTCAATCTGTCGCGGCTATATTACCTACGACTGAAGCATTGCCCGAAATTATTCATTTTGCACTTGTTAAATCGTATGAAAATACGAGAAGAATTACCGGGGATAATGAACGTACAGGATTAAATCTAAAAATAATACAAAAAATTGAAATTCCTCTTCCTCCACTTGAAGAACAAAAGCCTATCGCCAGAATTCTGATTGCGCAAATGGCGGCAATAGAAAAAGCTCGAACCGCCGCCAAAGCACGGCTGGAAGCAGCGAAGGCTCTACCCGCCGCTTATTTAAGAGAGATTTTTGAGAGCGAAGAAGGTAAAGGCTGGCCAAAAAACCTACTCGGCACATTGTGTTCAGTGAAAGGTGGTAAAAGGCTTCCCAAAGGCACTGATTTCACTGTTACTAAAACCAATCACCCTTATTTGAGGGTTGTGGATTTTGAGAATGGGAATATAAATCTGAATGAATTGAAATATTTAGATAATCAAACTCAATCTCAAATCTCACGTTATATCATAAATAGCGA
>PMBW01000066.1:0-14638 GCA_003153075.1 Dehalococcoidia bacterium
GGCCAGCTGTTGAGAGGCGCAAAGCGCTGGCTGCCGCTGCCTGCGCCGCCGCGACCGTCGCCGACACGGTAGGTGCCGGCGCTGTGCCACGCCATACGGATGAACAAAGGTCCGTAATGACCGAAGTCCGCCGGCCACCAGTCCTGCGACTTCGTCATCAGTTCACGGATGTCGTTCTTCACGGCCGCCAGGTCGAGGCTTTTAAACTCCTGAGCGTAGTTGAAACCTTCGCCCATCGGGTTAGACTTGGAGGAATGCTGGTGCAGGATATCGAGGTTCAACTGGTTCGGCCACCAATCCAGGTTCACCGTGCCGCCGCCGGCAGTCTGTTTGTGTGCCGTGCCCGTTACCGGGCGCCTGTTATCTTCCATAATGTTCCCTCCTTTCTTTTAGGGCGAAGCCCCCCATTGTAGCGTAAGTAGTCTAAACTACTTTTAATAAGGCAATAAGTGAAGAATAGCTTTCTCCCTAAAACACCATTCGTTTCTCATGCAATATGATAAGTCAAAGTTCCCGGATTTTAAAAACTTCTGATGACCTAATTCTGTATTTTTTTTATAGCATTGTCATAAAATCATGGGGGATTACATAACAAATTTGTGACATTTTTTATAAGAGCCTTAGCGTATAAGTGCAGGGGATTTTCTTTTTCCTTGATTGGAACTAAAAAATTATAAACCAATTCTGATCGTATTTAGTTGTATTTTCCCAAACTATCTAAATGTTAATTAATTAACAAATCCGCAACTATTAGCATCGAGTCATTTTTCGTTAATCTTTAATGGTCACGGAATAGCCGCCTTTTTGATACCAGATATTTACCAACCACACATATTGGATCTCTTAGTCTCAATTAAATCCGCCAATCAGCACAGATTAATCTTTTCATCGAAAAAAATCATCCAAACGGGTGATGTACTATCCGTGAAAAACGTATAGATTAAAGGCATTAGGACTTAAGTACAATGAGCGGAAAATGAGGATGGCAGATAATGATTATAGATTTGGAGAATCATAAAGGCGATTTTTGCCTCTACACCCCTAATTTTTGCCAGGAAGGTTATTGTTCCAGATGTCAGATCTTTTTAAAAAATTTATCCTCGCAAAAATCAGCGGGCGATTGGCTTGCGGCGACGTTGCAACAAGTTGCAAATAAGGATTATGGGTTTCTTTTACATTCGGAACCGACGTAACGTATACTGCATCACACATCAGCGTGAAAGGTTGAATGATTTTTATAATCACACCGTCGGGTAAGGTAACGTTTTTAACCACCGGATTATTCAGGATTTCCGAAGCCGTGTATCCGCCGCTCAGTTCCTCAACATTACCGTAGCCGTTATCCCCGCACGGATGTCCTCTACATATCGGCTGGTCAATTACACATGGCAATGACAACTATCCCTTTGTCTTTGTGAATTTCAGATAAACCGATTTACAAAAAAAGGTTAAGGGTTTCGAATCCCCGAAACTTATAACATATAAAAACAGGAAACCCTCGCATATCGATGCGGGGGTTTCCATTCTTCTCAATATTCCTGAACCGAAAACTTATCCTATTTATACCCTTTGAGAAATTTTTTATCTACTTTGAACAGCTCCTCAACCATCTCCCTTGTTTCATCGATGGTCAGGATGGCGCTGGTCAGCGGGTCTAGCAAGATTGCCTGGAAGATCTTATTTTTGTCCTTCTCCACAATTCCCCTGACCGCCATTTCCTGCACACTGATGTTGGTCCGGTTCAAGGCGGCGCATTGCGGCGGCAAATCCCCGATATGACAGGGATGGATCCCTTCTTTGTCCACCAGGATGGGAACCTCCACGCAGCATCCCTCCGGCAGATTAGTGATCAAGCCGGTATTTTTTACATTACCGTAGATCCGCATGGACTTACCGATTTCCCTGGCATAGATCAAGTTTATCGCGATCACCGTGTAATTATGATCCCGGAAAGTCTGGAATTTGGTGCCGTTGAGGATTTCCCGCCTCAGTTCCTCACCCTCATCAACCGTGCGTTTTGGCGCTATCGCAAATGAATCATGTAAATTGCGCAGGTGGTACTTTTCCAGTAACTCCGGCCTTTTTCTAAAATACGGAGTATACATCGTGATATGCCCGCCGCCGGTAGTGAAATACCCGAAGGTCTTCATCATCTCCACCTCGGTTAGATTCACCTCAACGCCTTTGCCGAAATAACCTGGCTGCATGTAAACCGCCGGGTCTTTAAACTTTTCCCGCAGCAGCGGATAAGCGTCTTTCCCTTGCCAGTTGAGCTGCAGGTACCACGAAAAATGGTTTATCCCCGCCACCCAGTAAGTGATCTCATTAAAGGGCGCGCCGAGGTATTGCGCCAGTCCCTCCGCCAGGTTCGTAGGATTAGGGCATAGGCCAACGCACTTGATTTTGGTGTAATCGTTAACCGCCCAGCAAATGATTGCCATCGGGTTGCAGTAATTTAAAAGCACTGCATCCGGACACAGTTTTTCCATGTCACGGCAGATCTCCAGTATCGCCTGTACTTGCCGCAGCCCGCCGAAAACCCCGCCGGTTCCCATCGCATCCGGCGAAGATTCCACTCCTCGCTTCATCGAGACTTCCTGATTCTTCATTACGGGCTCCCAATCGCCGGCACGGATACTTACGATCACATAGTCTGCGCCTTCCAGCACTTCTTTCCGGTTTATCGAAGATTCCACTTTTATGTTGGACTTATTTTGCTCAACTATTTTCCGGGCGAAAGCCGTCATCAGATCCAGACGGTCTTTATCAATATCCATCAGTGCCAGGGTGCTATCTCCCAGCCCCGGTTGGGGATACAACACCAGGTCCGTGATGAGTCCCCTCGCAAAAACAAAACTGCCTGCTCCGATTATTACGATCTTTGCCATTTTATTCCCCTTTTTTTTATCATTACGGCATTATAACCAATTATACGCCACTCCGTGATTTTTTTACTCTTGATACTACAGCCGATGCAGGAAAGAATTATGCGCATCATTTTTATTCCGCTATCAAGCTGACAAACTTGTTTTGTTTAAGATCGAAAAGACCTTCTTCACAGATACGGAGAAAAGGAATGGAAGGCGTTGCCAGCACCTGCAGGCTCATGTGAATGTCCGGTAGTTTTGTGCCGAACTTTTGAGCGGCGTGCTGGATATCATCATATTTTCCGGCAATAAATTCCATTGATTTATCGCTGAATAAACCGGCAACCGGCAGCGGCAATTCCGCGATCACCTCGTTATCAGCACAAACAACAGTCCCGCCCTGCGTTTCCTTTATTCTGTTCACTGCCCGTGCCATGTCTGCATTGTTCACACCAACGACCATTATGTACGCACAATCCCAGGCTGTGCTGGTGGCAATTGCCCCTTTTTTCAGTCCGAATCCCCGGATAAAACCAACTGCAAATTTCCCGGGGTTCCAGTATCGGTCGATCGCCGCCACTTTCAAGATATCCTCATCGAGATCAGTTACCAAAATCCCCTGTTTCGCAGCAACTTCCAGAATTGCCTCCCGCGCGACAAGGTCGGATACCATATCTATCACTCTGATTTTTACCGGATTCCTGTTTGGTATATTAATATCGAAATCGCTTCCGGTAAATTCATGATCAAGCTTGATACTTTGATAAAAAGAACCCGGGAAAACAGTTTTTCGCGGTTTGGCTGTCACCTTATCGTCCTGCATAACTATTTTTCCGTTTATTATCACTATTTCGGCTTTAATGTGCGTGAGGTCAGGTATTATCGCAATATCGGCCAGCTTCCCCGGCGCGATTCCGCCGATAAAATTTAGGCCAAAATGACTGGCGGGATTGACCGTCGCCATCTGGATCGCAATTATGGGATCGATGCCGTGGTTTATCGCTTTCTGCACGACGAAATCCATATAACCGTCGTTTACCAGTTGTCTGGGATCGACACCGTCTGCGGAAATACCGAGCAGCTTTTTATCGATCTGAAAATCCCGGATTTTGGCGGTTTCTGCCAGATCTTTTCTGACTTCACCCTCACGTATTGGTACGAATATTCCCATTCTCAGTCTTTCCAGCACTTCTTCTGCGTTAGTCGGCTCATGGCAGGAAGAAACGCCGGCCGCGAAAAAAGCCTGCAGCTTGCGCTCTCTGGCTCCCGCGGCATGTCCGTCCACATGTTTCCCGCTATTTAACGTTGTTGCTATTGTCTCCAGCAAACGCGCATGATTTTCGTTGACTTGTGCCCACGATACTTCACCCAGTCCTAACACATCTTTTTCACGCAGCAAACGTTTTAATTCCAATTGACTTAGCGCGCAGTGCTTTTCCGCCGAGGGACTGACGCAAACCACCGGCGGTACAGTGAAGAAAAATCTGACCGGCTGACGGCGGCACGCCTTCATAAATTCGAGCACGCCACGATAACCAAGCAACGAACCGATGGCAGCCGTTTCAGTGATGATCGTAGCTGTATTTCCCCGGATAGCATAACTTACCAGTTTATCTGGAAAGTACTTGTCATCCACATGCGTATGGCTGTCTAAAAAACCCGGGATAATTGTTTTCCCTTCAGCGCGGATAACCCGCGTGTTTGACCTGATCGCAGCAGACGGCGCTTTTTCCCCGGCGTAAGCGATGGTATTTCCCTTGATCAACACTGTGTGATTTTTCAATAACTCACCCGTATACACGTTTACCAGATCGCCGTTAACGATCGCAATATCAGCTTCAGCTTCGCCGAGCGCAACCTTCATCAATTGGACAATCTTGTTACTGCTTGTCGAGAAATAAGGACGAGCCATGTCTTCCCCCTGTTTCTATGGTTGCAGATATTATAATCTAACCATCAATGTAAATCACTCCGTTTTCCCCGGCTCAACAGTATCCACCGATAATGATTTGACACAAGGATTATAATAAGCGTGAAGAGCATGAGCGGACGCGGTAGCTCGAATTATCAATAAAATAGCTATTTAGGAAAGGAGAGACTATCATGAAACAGAAAGAGAATGCTCAAAGCTACTCACCGGAAATGCAGGCCAAGATTAAGCAAATGGAAAAGGAGCTGAAAAATTTTACAGATGCGCAGACCACTGTAAAGAAGAACCTGGCGACTTTCGACGAGCTCGACTTTAAAGTCTTCAGCGGCCGGGATTGGGCAAGGTTACATGAAAGTCACCATAAAGATGTCAAGGTCAATTGGCCTGACGGCCACTCCACTTCAGGAATTGAGCGGCATATCAAGGATCTGGACGCGATGTTTGTCTATGCTCCGGATACTAATATAGCAGTTCATCCTGCGAAGATCGGATCAGACGATTGGACGGCCGTTATCGGCATCATGACCGGGACTTTTTCCCAGCCTATGCCAACAGGTGACGGGAAATTTATCCAGCCGACAGGTAAGAAGTACTCTATCACCATGTGTACCGTGGGACACTGGAAAGAGGGTGTAATGATCGAGGAATGGCTGTTCTGGGACAACATGACGTATATGAAGCAGATCGGTTTAGCTTGAACAACACGAAAACGCTAATCAAAGGTATGGTGCAGCGCAATGAAAATGCCGGTTTTCTTCATCGGGCACGGTTCACCGATGAATATTATCTCCGATAATGATTTTACCCGCGCCCTTGTTAAACTGGGAAAAGACCTGCCGCGACCGAAAGCGATACTGGTGATTTCGGCACACTGGTTGACGGACGGCACTTTTGTAACCTGCGCTGATAAACCGCAAACCATCCACGACTTCGGCGGCTTTCCGGAAGAGTTATACCGCATCAAATATCCCAGCCCGGGCGCTCCGGACACCGCCAGACTAATCACAGAATTAGTCAAAACCCCGGCGGTGCAATGTGATTATCAGTGGGGACTCGACCACGCATCGTGGGCGGTCTTGAAACACATGTACCCCAAGGCCGATATCCCCGTCATCGAAATGAGCCTGGATTATTCCCCCTACAACGGCTGGAACCGGCAGTCTTTGCAGTACTTTTACGATCTGGCCAGGCAACTTGGTTCATTGAGAGACAAGGGTATCCTGATCATGGGCAGCGGTAATATCGTGCACAATCTACGTATCGCCGATTTTGAGAATATGGACGCCAAACCCTATGATTGGGCGATTGAATTTGACGATAAGGTCAAACGCCACCTGCTGGACAGAAACCACAAGGAGCTGCTTGACTGTAAAAACATGAGTAAAGCAACCGCGCTGTCCGTGCCGACATTAGACCATTACCTGCCGATGATATTTGCTATCGCCCTGCAGAAAAAAGAAGATAAACTGGAATTTATCTACGAAGGCTTCCAAAATAAATCTGTCTCGATGCGGTGTTTTAAGATCGGCTGAAATCAATAATACCTAACCAAAAAACTTAATTAAGCCTTCACCCCGCACACAGCGTCCGGCGGCAAAACAAAGCAGCAGCTATAACATTGGTTTTTAAAGGAAATTATTGATGCGAATCAGGTATCTCCATCTCTTTTTCCAAATCAATAACTTTGAAATTGATATTGATACCCTTTGCGGACAGCTTTTTTAAAAGCAGCTGAGTAAACATACCCGGCCCAAGCTCGGAGCACGACACATAAAGCTTCTTGTTGAATTCCCTCCTATTTAATGCTTCTACTGACAGAATGGAAAAGTATTTGAATGATTTATCCATGCTCATGGTTTTGTTTACTCCGCAGGTCGGCGAACCGTCTATCCCCACAAATCCGACTATTTGAAAATCATTATTCCGGTAATCTTCCATTAGTGACATGGTTTGGGATGCTAACCGCGAATACCGGTATTTTGTATATAAAGTGAAAAAGGGGAAAAGGGCTTTCCAAAAAAGAAAGAAGGTTTTCCTTCAGCACCAAAAGACAGCCATATCAAACGCTTGTACACACCGCCCCAAACCGCCTGCTCCGGGCATGGTAATTGCACCACGCCGTAATCAGCTGTATTCAGGTCTTTCAATACTTCCCTGCTTATGCCCGGACAAAAGGCGCCGCCAAGATACCGCGTGTTCTCGTTGAGCGCACAATGGGACAAAAAGAGCACTTTACGGCTTCTTTCATCTGCCAGCTTTTCGGAGATTAGCTTTATTTTGTTGTTCATATGTTTCCGGCTACACAATACAGGCAGATAGTACAGTGAGTTCACGCCTGCCTGGGTTGAGGTACATTTATGTAAACTATAAAAATCTACACAATATAATCTACCACCTTCCGCTCCAGCCGCACCTTAGTGATAAATTCCGCCGCTTTCCGGTGCTCAGGATGTTTCTGGTAAGTGTCCATGTCTTTGGCATCTTTAAACCCGGTCGTCAATACAATATCATAGAAATCCGCCGCGTCACTGACGCTGATGCCGACCTCAAGAAATTTAATCTCCTTGATCTTCGGTTTGAGGCCTTCCAGCATTGCTTTTATTTTTAAGGCATTTTCCTTTTTGTTCGCGCCCTCGGCGGTTTCATTCAGCTTCCACATCACAATATGTTTAAACATCTATCTATTTCTCCTTAATTCAGATAATTATACATCTAAATCCGGATTACATTATCCGCGTTCAAGAGAGAATCAACGGTGTCATACATGTTGGTCACTTTACCGACCTTCAGTTTTTCTTTCAACTGGTAATGATTCAGACAGGTGCCGCAGCAGAAGATTTGCACGCCCTTACTCTCCAGTTGCTGCAGTGAATCCAGCACGCGGGAACCTTCCGTCGCGAGCATCACGCCGCGATTAATGAAAAGCATTTTCGCCGGTCGAGTTTTAGCTTCAGGCAGCGTATTGATAAAAGCCGCGATCAATAATTGACCCAGCGCTTCATCTCCCACACCTAACTGGTCGCTGGCAATCAACATTACCGCAGCACCGGTCTGACACGTTTCCGCAGCCTGCCCGATTTTGTTTATTTCCAGCGTAAACACGCCGTTCTTCTCTGAGGCCTTTACATTGCAGCCTTGGCTTTTCGCGAACCGTTGCACGTTCTCATTGGCTTCTGTGCTATTAACGATCACTGTCAACTTGCCGTCTTTGCTGTTTTCCAGGGCCTTTTTCGTCCTGATCACAGGTTCCGGGCAGGCCAGATCGCGGGCATCAATCGTATCCATTGCAAATTCCTCCATTTCATTAAATATTTCCTCGCCCCTTGAGGGATTAAGGTGAGGGGGCGTTATTTTTCAAGAGAATGGGCATCAAACACCTTGCGGACCGAGCGGTTGGATCATCGTATAGTCCACCTTTTCTTTTTCCAAAATAGCCTTGGTTTGTTCGTTTTTATTCCAATCAAACCGAATAGAAATCCCACAGTCGGCGGAAAACTCCCTGGGTGTAGGAATCAGTTTGATCGCAAAACCGGCCTTCAGCAAGATTTTTTCTGCTTGCATTACACTCGAAGTAGTAGTAAAAAGCACGACGCCATACTGAATCATGAGCAGGCCACCTTTTTTACTGCCAGCAATGTCTCTTTGATCTCTTCCATCGTAGTAAATATCCCGGGTGAAAGCCGCACGGTGCCTGAAGGAAATGTTCCGATGGTGCGGTGCGCAGCCGGAGCACAGTGCAGACCGACACGCGCCATGATTTCAAAGTCCTCGTCCAGCTGGAAGCCCACTTCGGAGACTTTTTTGTCTGAGATAGCAAAAGAAACGATGGCTAATGAATTTGCGGCCCTTTTTGTCCCGTAAACCCGTACTCCTTTAATACAGGACAAGCCTTCGAGCAGCGCAGCAGTCAATTTTTCATTATGATCCTTGATAGCAGCCAGACCGCGCTGATTGATCCAGCTCAGCGCCCCGCTGAGACCGGCAATCCCGATCACATTCGCGGTGCCGCTTTCAAATTTATCCGGCATATCTTCCGGCTGCTCCTCGGATTCCGACTTGCTGCCGGTGCCGCCGAACATCAGCGGGGTGAGCATCCGGGTATCAACTTGTTGACCGATTACCAGTCCGCCGATGCCGGTTGGCCCCAGTAATTCCTTGTGACCGGTAAATGCCAGATAATCGACATTGGTTTTCTGCATATCAATCGATAGCGATCCGGCAGCCTGCGCGGCATCTACCAATACCGGCACCCCTGCAACGTGAGCAACCGCGGTCACCTCCGCGACCGGGAAAACCGTCCCCGTCACATTACTGGCATGGCTGATAACCACCAGCCGGGTCTTCTTGTCTATTAGTTTCGCTATTTCACTGACGTCTAATATGCCTTCAGTCTTACATTGTGCTACCTTGATAACAATTCCCTGCTTTTCCAGGAAACGCAACGGCCGCATCACCGCGTTATGCTCCATCGAGGTGGTCACCACATGATCGCCGGGTTTTAACAATCCCCTCAGAACAAGGTTAATAGCCTGCGTGGCATTACCGGTGAATACCACCCGCATAGGGTCTGGCATGTTAAAGAATCCCGCAATTTTTTCCCGGCAATCATACACCACCCTGGCGGCAGCGATTGAAAGCCGGTGCCCTGAACGGCCGGGATTCCCGCCCGCCTGCTCCATCATTTTGGTGATCGCTTTCAGGACTTCCGGCGGTTTCGGCCAGGAAGTCGCGGCGTTATCCAGATAAATCATTTTTCACCACTACTTTATTTGTTCAATTAATCGTCTCAAATAACATTATGTCAAATATTTCGCTATCAAATAAACTAATATTTAAATACAAATATAATACACTTCAGTCCAAAAACCAAAATTAAATGCCCCGGCGTTACGCATTATATGCCGTTCTGACCATGCGCTCCAGGTCTTTTTCGGCAGTGCCTCTCCCGGCTGCTACGACCTTGTCATTGATCACGATCGCCGGAGTGAGGATAATGCTATATTTCTCACCTTCGGCGGAAAGCGACTCGTATTTTTTAACTTCAATGGCCGGGCACAATCCCGCGCCTGTTTTTCTAATACCGGCGAACAGCGGAATGGCGGTGCAGGAACAGACCGAGAGCACGATACCGGCCACCGTCGCAATTGAATAAGAGACAAATTTGTTTGTCTTCGCCCCCGGGTATTTTAGGACCAGGGCTTGCGAGACAAACACCGCCAGGGCGCCAGCCAGTAAAAAAGCCGGAATCAATCCTGTCAGCACATTCAGTGAAAAACAGGCCAGTAAAAAGTCTCTGGCCCGTATCAATATCTCCATGAAGCTCATCAGTTCTTTTTCCCCGATAAATTATTGGCGGCCTGTATGGCCGCGCCCAGCGCGCCGACGATCTGCGGGTCAGCAGGAATGCTGACCGGTATTTTCAATTCATTTTCAATTAACTGTCGCATGCAGGGGTTAATCGCTACTCCCCCCGCGAAAACGAACCTCTCCTGATAGCCGACCCGGCGCACTACCGCGCAAACCCGGTTAACAATCGACTGGTGAATCCCCAGCGCTACACTGCGGCTGTCCGCTCCCCGTCCTATTAAAGAAACGACCTCCGATTCCGCGAAGACCGTGCACATGCTGGACAGCGCAACCCCTTTTCCTGAAGCTTCCAGTGCATGCGGCCCCAATTCTTCGATGCTCAGATCCAGCGCCAGCGCCATATTTTCCAGAAAACGCCCGGTGCCGGCGGCGCATTTATCATTCATCTCGAAATTTGCCACCATGCCGTCCGGCTTGATCTGGATCACTTTACTATCCTGACCGCCGATATCGAGGATGGTCCGGACATCAGGAAATAACTGGTGCGCGCCGATTGCGTAGGATTTAATTTCCGTAATCACCGAGCCTGCCAATGTGTTTACGGAAGCCAGGTGGCGTCCATAACCGGTGGCGACGGCAGCGTCATATCGTTTTCCCGCCAGTAATTGCTGTGTTTTTTTTAACGGATCGATCCCGGTAAAAACCACTTCTTTGCGCACAATCTGCGCTCCGTCCCATTCCACCAATGCTATTGTCCGCGACCCGATGTCCAGACCTGCCGTTAACATACTGCACTCTCCTCAGTTTTATAACGTGATAACCTGGTCTACCCCCACCTTTCCTAACGCGCCGTACAGGTCAGGAAAACAACCCATTTTTGCTTTCGGGATCAGGCGGCCTTCCAGAGTGCGTTGATAACAGCACTGGTCGCAGGCCATCACCAGCATTCCGGTCTTCTCCGCCAGTTCATTGATTCTCCGCCCCACGCTGTTACCGGCTTCCACCAGGAAGGTGTTATCAAACATGAAAAACATTCCGGCCACCTGCGCGCCGTGATTGCCTTTTTCCAGCTGCGGCAGAATCATGCTGTCCAGTATAAACAAGGCATGGTCACTTTCGAAAATATAAGCTATTTTCATTGTTTAAAATCTCCTTTCCTTTTTGTCTTTGTAGACTTGTTTCGCGGCAAAATAAGACGGTTAATTAATCATCTCCAGAAAGGCTTCGATGCGCACTCTCAGTGTTTCAATGTCGGACTGAGAATAATCCGTTTCCAGGTGCAAGAATGGTAACCTCATATCGTCTTTGACCGCTTTGGCTACCATGTAGGATTCCAGATTATAGGTGTGACAAGCCTGCCAGGTCAGGTCGATTTATAACATTCAGTTCAGGCATATTATTAATCTTCAATCAATAATTTCTGTAGATAATAAAAAAGCGATGTCCGAAAAGCTTCCGAACATCGCTTCAATAAAGCCGGATTGGATTATCAGCTATCTAAGCATAGACAGCCTCTGCCCTTTTCGCCAAATGCTATAGCGGAGGTTTTTCGTACGATTGATTGATGCAAGACCTGCATCGAATCTGTATTAACGGTTCAGATGGAGCGGTTGATTATTACAGAAATCATCGCATTAACCTCCTTTTCCAAATTAATAAAAGCGGAGATTCATCAATAACATGACTAATCCCCATGATAACAATATTGCGCAGAACGTGTCAATTAAAAATTGCTTCCACTCACTACTGAAAACTGGTTACCGGCAACTCTTTACTCGTAACTGGCAGCTCGCTTAGTAATTCTCCCCCAGCAGTTCATAATATGCCTGCGGGTGTTTACAGGCCGGGCACATCGTCGGCGCCTCGGTGCCTTCGAAAACGTACCCGCAATTGATGCAGTGCCATTTCACCGGCGTTGCCTTTTTAAAGACACTGTCAGTGGCGAGGTTTTCGGCCAGTTTACGGAATCTGGACTCGTGGAACTTTTCCGCTTTAGCAATCTGTTCGAAAGAGATAGCTACTTCCGGAAAACCTTCTTCCCTGGCAGTTTTGGCGAAATCCTGATACAGCGTCGTCCACTCCAATTTTTCCCCGGNNTAATCTCGACGTCTCCCCCTTCCAGGTATTTAAAAAACATCCTGGCGTGGATCTTTTCATTATCCGCGGTATCCGTAAATATTTTCACGATCTGTTCGTAACCGGCTTTCGTTGCTGAACTGCGCGCGGCATTCGCGAAGAACATATAACGGTTCGCGGCCTGTGATTCTCCGGCAAAAGCTGCCATCAGGTTTTTTTCTGTTTTGGTGCCCTTGATTGATTTTCCCATGATTTCTCTCCCGTATATATTTTTATATTACTTTAACAGATTGATAATTGGTTTTCAGCTTCTCATTTGTTAATGAAGCGAGGGCGATGGCCCTCGCTTCATGTTTGTTTATTTATTTTTTCCGGAGGTATGCTTACCTCGTGTTTTTAGTCTTTAGTGTCCCATCGACTTCTTTAATTTACTATCGATCCAATACCTTCCGCAATAGAACGCCAGGTAACTGGGACCGGTGCCTGTTCCGGTAATGGCCTTGGCCTGGTCAGTGAAACCCTTGAGCCAGGGCTGCCCGAAACCGTAGGTCGTCGGCTGTAACAGGGAAATTATCCAATGCTGACGCGCTGCATATTCGTTCGCGTTTTTCACTACTGCCTTGCACGCATCAATACTGGTTGCATCCAGGGCCTGCGGGTAAAATTTGTCATAAGCCGCATCGCTGATTCCCCGGTAGTTAGATGACGAACCGGTTTGGAACCCGTTCAACTGTCTGATCGGCTCGGTGCCGGATGCCAGTGACCCGGTTGAGCGGTACGACATCTGGTCGTACTTCTTCTGGGTTCGGACAAAGGTATTCCAGGAAGCGGCATCCATCGGGCGAATTTCCATATCGATNNGCCTGCGAAAGCAGCGCCTTGGCCTGCGTTGGATTATACGCATACTCATCTTTCAGGTCTTGCGGCCACTTGTCATAGGGGAAACCCCAGCCTATTTCCCACTTCGAGGTCAAAGAGAGCGGATACGGGTCAACGGTGCCGCCGTAGATAGTTTTTGCGATCGTCGGCAGATCGATTGCCATCTGCATTGCTTTGCGAACCTTAAGGTCGGTAAAGGGCGCCACATCGCTGCGCGGGTCGACCGTCATGCCGCTGGTGAATGGAATAGCATATTGTACTATTTCCGGGTTCGATTTCTGAATTTGCTGAGCCTGAACAAGAGACGCTCCGTCCATCGCGTCGATCTTGCCGGTGCGCACAGCCGCCATGGTTGTCGCATCATCCGGTATTATCAAAACATTGAGTGTATCGACGTAAGGGAGTTGATTTTTCGGGTAACGCTCATCAAAGCCGTAGTAATTGGGATTTCTGCTGAGTGTAGCAGAACTGCCGGAGACTACGTCCTTTAAAATAAACGGGCCGGTGCCAATGGCATGGTGCCAATCGCCCAGATCGCCCCACAGTGTCACTGCCTCTTTATTCTCCAGCAGAAATTCACCGCCGCCTGACTGTAATGTCTCGGCGATAAACTCAGGATTGGCTACTTTCCATTTAAAAATAACTGTATATTTATCCGGTGCGGTCATAGTGTCCAGGGATTGATAGGGGATCGCGGATAAGTAGGGGCTGGCTTTGTAGATGCCATCGATACCATAGTTCCGTTCAAAATGATAAATAATGTCGCTGGATAGGAATTCGCGGCCGTTCGCCGGCGGAATATCCTGCCACCGAATGCCTTTGCGCAGATGGATAACATAGGTGCTCGGATCCGTGAACTCCCAGCTTTCCGCCAGTTGGCCTTTCACATAATCGGAGGGACGCCAGGTGATATTGTAACTGAATACTGCCGGGTCCAGCGTCCAGTCGTCGCAGGTCATTCTTTCCATCCAGGCGGAACAAAGGGACATACCGCCCTGCATGTAAGGGTCGAAATTTGCCAGGTTCGAGTTGATACGGATGGTTAGCGTGCCGCCGTATTGTGGGACACCTAGTTTATCCCACCATTTGCCGGTTGTGGCTGGTCCTGTAGTTACTCCTGTTGGTGGGGTGGTTGTAACTTTAGTTGTAGCCGTTGTTGTTGTTGTAGTCGTGGTTGTTTGCTGCGCTGTCTGTGTGGTTGTCGTCGCGGATGTTGAATTACCGCAGGAAGACAGGAGGACGGCGGAGACGATCAAACCACTCAAAACTGAGATGATAACCTTGTTCTTCATTCTACTCCTTGTTTATTTTTCCACCGGTTTACATTTTTAATTATCCGGTAGAGAAAGCTCCATGTAATCTATTAGGGAAACTATTGATACGTCTATTTAAATCCTTTAAGGTATTCTTTTTCCTCCTCGCACATTTCGTCAAACATCTGCTTCATTTCATCGATTGTGCAGATGGAGGCGGTTAATGGGTCAAGCAGAATGGATTGAAAGAGTTTATTTTTGTCTTTCTCCACACTGCCCCTGACCGCCAGTTCCTGGACATGGATATTCGGCTGAATTAAAGCCGC
>PMBW01000066.1:14698-27470 GCA_003153075.1 Dehalococcoidia bacterium
AATGATATTCACCGCGAAAATTGTCCAGCGGTACTCATCGGTCAGCGGGAATTTGTAATCGCTGGCAATCTGCCGCTTTAATTCTTCTTCCTCCGCCTTCCTTTTGCTATTATCGAATTTCAGACCGGACACACTGCCCAGTTCTCCTCCCAGTTTGTACGTTTCTTTCTGCTTGTTTGTTCGCATAAAATACGGGACGTATTTCGGGATATGCCCTGAACTGCCGGTGGTAAAATAGCCGAACTTCTTGAACATCTCCACTTCTACCAGGTCGATACCGACCCGTTTGCCGGGGGGATTTTCATAACGCCAACCGGCATCGATCCCGGAGTAAACAGCCTCTTTGTATTTCTCCCTGAATTTCGGATACAGATCTTGTCCGCGCCACGTCAGCTCCAGGTAAAACGCAAAATGATTGATGCCCGCCAGCCAGTATGAAACCTCGTTAAACGGCACTCCGGCATTTCTGGCCAGGTCTTCCGCAAGGTTGCGCTGGTTCGGGCACAACCCGACGTTTTTGATCTTGGTGTAATCATTCATCGCCCAGCAAATCATCGCCTGCGGATTCGAATAGTTCAGCAGCCAGGCATCCGGGCATAGTTCTTCCATGTCGCGGCAGATTTCTAATATTGCCTGGATGTGACGGTGGCCGTAAAATACGCCGCAAGGCCCCAGCGTGTCGTCCCATTCCACTCCATATTTCCAGGTCACTTTGTGGTCAAGTTGACCCAAACGCGGGCCGCCGACCTTAATTGCAACAATCACATAGTTAGCATCTTTCAAAACCTCATGGCGGTTCGTGGTAGCCTCGATCCGTGTGTTAAATCCGTGCTGCTTTACCAGTTTCCTGGCAAAAGCGGCAGTGAGCTCTAATTTCTCTTTATCGATGTCCACCAAAGCGATGGTGCTGTCCCTGAGTTCCGGATACATCAGGACATCCATAATGAAATTCCGCGCGAAGTGATGGCTGCCGGCGCCAATCAGTACCATTTTGGGCATGGGGTAATTACTCCTTTTTTATCTAAATGATCGCTCTGCGAATATGCCTTTTTTGTTTTGGTATTCTCGAAGGTATATGCTATGATATTCGTATTGAACACTGACAAATTAGCCTAAATATAGCATCCTTTTTTCAATTTTGTCAAATGTAGATTGAGCAGTAGCTATTGACTTTCTCGTGTGCTTTTAGTATTAATAAAAACAAAAAGGGGAGTAAATATGTCCGTTAAACAGTTAATGATCGATGCAATCGATTTACATGCGCATTGTGCGCCGAACGATATCGTCGAGTCACGGGTTGATGCGGTGGAGCTGGCGCAGCAGGCAACAGCAGCCGGAATGAAGGGAGTCGTCCTTAAAAACCAGTTGTTCGGCTCCGCGCCGGTAGCGTGGCTGGCTAATAAATATGCCGATAGTTCTGCGCTGATTGGCGCTCTGGTCATGAACAACGCCTCCGGCGGACTTAATGCGGACGTCGTCGCGGCTCAGGCGCGCCTGGGAGCTAAAGTCGTCTGGCTGCCTACGATCTCCGCAGCAGAACATATCAGGACGCGCAGCAAGGGTAAAGGCAACCCTGAAAATCCCGATAACGGTATCGCGGTGATTGATAAAGATGGTAAACTGGTACCGGAAGTAAACAGGATTCTAGCGGTCATCAAGAAAAACAAGATGGCGCTCGCTACCGGTCATGTCTCCAAAGCCGAAGTTTTTGCCGTCGCGCCGGAAGCTTTAAAACAGAAAATCAACGTGATTATCACCCATCCGTTCGGGTCTGCCAATCTGCTCACGCTGGAAGAAGGCCGCGAACTGGTTAAGCTGGGAGCATATATTGAGTTTCTTTTCGCGCACTGCATGCCGCCAATGCTGGTGTCCCCCGAAAAAATGGCCGGGTTGATCAAAAACCTGGGCGTCGAACACTGTATAATCGGCACTGACTTCGGGCAGGACTTCAATCCTCCCCCCACTGAAGGGTTTCGCATGATGTTAAGCTTGATGCTCAAATTCGGCCTTTCGGAAGATGAACTGACAACTATTGTTAAAGTCAACCCGTCAAAAATCCTGGGAATGACCTAACACAGGTAAAGCCTGATTATCGATATATCTCAATAACAAAAGCGACCGGCAGACATGAAAACCCGCCGGTCGTTTCTTTTAAACAATTCCTGATTTGCTCCTGTCATTTTCCCGGAGGAAGTAACAAAAAAATCTTAGCTTACCGGTGGTATTACTGCCGGTTTTTGCTTTTCGCCCCTGAGCACAGAGGGAATTATGGCCATTAAAGTGATAATACCCAGGATCAGACACGTGTGGTTGATCGCCCGCAGGAATGTCGACATTTCATTGGCATTGCTAAGCTGCGTGCTACTGACAATCTGCGAGAGTTGACCGTACGGCATTACCAGCGTCATCAGCAGCAAAGAAAAAGGCACACTGAGCACGCCTCCCGTCATATTCAGAGTCATCCGGATACCATTTGCGACACCGCGCTTTTCCGCCGGTACCGAGCCCATGATCGAACTGGTATTCGGCGGCATAAACAGCGCCCGGCCGAATCCGAACAACATCAGGCTGATCAATACGGCGCTGTACGAAGATTTCTCGTTAAGTGTGGAAAACCAGATCAATGCCGAAGCATTCAGGGCTAGACCGACCGAACTTAAAACCCGCCCGCCGTACCTGTCCGATAACCTGCCGCAGATCGGGCTCAAGACAAACACGATGATTTCCATCGGGATCAGAATAACGCCTGTCTTGACCGCGGTGTAACCCAGAATTAATTGCAGATATAAGGACCGCAGGAACGGACCGCAGCTGAATGCCAGAGAGTTCATAAAACCGGCTAGATTCCCCGCCGCGAACAGCCTGATTTTAAACAGCGTCAGATCGAGCGTCGGGAATTTTTGTCTGAGTTCAACGAATATCACCACGATGAAAACAGCCACGCCCCCGGCCAGGATTGCGATATTCCGCGCTGAAAGAGGATCTCCCACCGTTAAAGCCAGTAACATTGTTGACAGGCCGACGGCATACAGGATCGTCCCGGCATAATCGAACTTGACTACGGGAGGTTTCACACTGATCTCTTTCAAACGCAAATAACCCCAGACTGTGCCGAAAATTCCGATCGGCACGTTGACGTAAAAAATAGACCGCCACCCGAAGTACGTTATCATCACACCGCTGAGCGTATATCCGACGATCGCCCCCAGGTTCAAAGCCATCATGTTTGTGCCGAGCCCCATACCCAGCTCTTTTTTCGGAAAAGCGTCGGTAATGATCGCAACGCCGTTGGCAAATATCATCGCGCCGCCGACACCCTGCAACAAACGGAAAATGATCAGTTGCTCACCGTTTTGCGACAGAGCGCATAATAGCGAGCCGACTGTGAATATTGCAAAGCCCAGGTTGTATAGCCTAACTCTGCCGTATAAGTCTGCCAACCGTCCCAGTACGACCAGCAGGATCACCATCATCAAAGTGTACCCGGTGATGATCCAGATTCCGTGAACGATCGTAGCGTGCAATTCCTGTAGGATCGTTGGCAACCCGATCACTACGATGCTCTGGTCCACCGCCGCCATAAATGTGCCTACCGTGGTCACGGATAAAACCAGCCATTTGTAATCTAGTTTCAGATTTATTTTCATGTAGCCTTATATCCAAACATGCCGGAGTGTTCCGGCATAAATTATCAAAAAAGTATTACTTGTTCCCAATATTATAATCGGTATTTGGGTATTACCCCGGATTTGGTTATTACGACAGTTGAATTATGTTCACCTTATGAAATATGAAGAAGTCAATGTATGTTTTAAGTATAGAACTTTCACGCTCACATTTACAAACCCAAAAGCCAGAAAGCATAATTCTTGTTTCGCGTGAAAGCAAAGCCAACCGTAACGGACCAAGGGTAAAAACCTTGCCTTTTATTCATGCTTGAGATTGCCTTCTAACTTCTGTATGATGACCTTAGAACAATTATTCTGTGTCTACAGGGAGGGGTCCGAAGATGAAGCAGCCTAATTCCGTGCAAAACAGTAATAAATCGCCAATTGCAGAAATGCCTTACCGCGTCCTGGGCCGGACCGGCGAGCAAGTCTCGATCATCGGCCTCGGCGGATTTCACCTCGGCATGCCGGATGAAAACGAGGCTATTCAAATAATCCGGACCGCTGTCGATAACGGCGTTAACTTTATGGACAACTGCTGGGATTATATGGCTGGAAAAAGCGAGATCCGCATGGGCAAAGCGCTGCGTGACGGCTACCGCCAGAAAGTCTTCCTGATGACCAAGATCGATGCACACGGCGGGAAAGAAGCCGTCAAACAGCTCGATGAATCGTTGAAAAGACTGCAAACCGATAGTGTTGATTTACTCCAATTCCANNCGCTATATCGGCTTCACCGGCCACAAAAGCCCGGCCGTTCATCTGAAAATGCTGCAAACGGCTAAAGAACACGGTTTTCTCTTCGATACTGTGCAAATGCCGCTCAATTGCCTGGATGCGCATTACGACAGTTTTGAAAAAGAGGTGCTGCCTGTAGCCCTGGCCGACAATATCGGGGTGCTGGCGATGAAACCGATGTGCGCCGGGAATATCTTTAAAAGCAAGACTGTCACCGCTGTAGAATGCCTCCGCTACGACATGAGCCTGCCGGTCAGCACTGTGATTACCGGCTGCGAATCGCTGGCAATCCTGAAGAAAACTCTGGACACCGCGCGTAATTTCAAACCCTTAACCGGTGAAGAGCGCGCTGCTTTACTGGCAAAAACCGCTAAAGCAGCCGCTAAAGGCAAATATGAGCTTTATAAAACCGATACGATCCACGACGGCACAACCTATCACCCGCAGTGGATAAGCTAAACTTGCTGTCCAATGCGAGGAATATTTCAGGTAAGCACTCTCCTTCCCTTTCAGGGATTAAGGTAGAGCGAGATTTTCTAGATATTCTTGCCTATCCGGTCAAAGCTCCGGGGTTGCCCCGTGAGAAAAACCGGATACAAGGGAACGTTGGGACTTTTTACATTCACGATTGCCGGATTGCTTCGGGCGATAATTTCGATTGCAAGAGCTTCATGACTGCCAATTTATAACTGATTACTCATAACTCACAACTCTTAACTCATGACTTGTAACCGGGTTTTATCTTTACCGGAATTCCCGTAACCATCAAATGAACTTCATCCGCGGACTGCGCCAACATCTGGTTCGCCCTGCCTAAAATATCGCGGTAAAGCCGCCCCATGCGGTTATCCGGGACCAGCCCCAGTCCGACTTCGTTGCTGACGATCAGGAAGGAAGCATTCACCTTTTTCAGGCATTGCTGCAGCCTTTCAATCTCCGCGATTACCGCGCGTTCCAACACAGCGTCTTCAATCGTATCAAACTGTTTCTCATCGTAACGGCAGAAAATATTATTGACCAGCAAAGTGATGCAATCGATGACAATCAGTTTGGCATCCCCGGCATTAGCTTCGATCTGCCTGCCGATATCGGTAGCAGCCTCCAGGGTGCGCCAGTCCGCCGGTCTGTCTTGCTTATGCTTTTCGATTCGCCGCCGCATATCTTCATCACCGGCGGTTGCGGTCGCCACGAAAAGCACTTTTACCCCGCTCCGCCNNCTTGCCGCTGCGCGCTCCGCCCAAAACCAGCATCACCATTTTCACAGGGAACTCCCGGACTTTTTTTCCACTAATTCTATCTTTTTGATGTCCCAGAACCAGTGCTCTCCCCTTTTTTCCGGAGCCGCGGATGTAATTTCCAGGCGTTTTTTAAAAATAGGACCGTCCGTCACCAGCGTGTGGAATTCCCCGGCTTCGCCGCAGGGTGTGATGCCCTTCTTCAAATCGGCAATATCGCGTAAAAATTTCTGATCTACCGGCCTGCCCAGCCATTCCTGTCCCAGCAGGTCAGCGCGCACTGCAACTACCCGCGCATGAAAACCGAGGTCGAGGAATTCCTTCATGATTTTATTTTGGTTACGCCCCCACAGAGGGAGAACCGGATTGATTCCGGCGGGATTGCAAACCTTTTCGATCCATTCCTTATGCGGTTCAAAATCGATATCGCCGAAAACGCCCGTCGTGACACCGTCATAGCGCAGCTCTTTTAGTGCATTGCTAAAAACGGTTTGGTAATTGTCGCCGGTAGTGGGAAATTGCAGCAAATTTATACCCATCGCTTCTGCCTGTTTCCGGATCCATTCCACCGCGATGCCGTGACTGCAAGAACGCTTTTTATCCTCGGTCACCATGTTCAGCAGGTAAACCGGGTCGATACCTTTTCCCCCAGCCAGAAAGGCTGCCATGCAGCAGTCTTTACCGCCGCTCCAGGAAATAAAAGCTTTTTCCACTTAGACGCACCTTCTCTCAGGAATTTCGTTCTGACATCTGATGGGAAACATCATTTAACAGACAGAGAAAATTAACTTCCGGATAGGTCTCAACAATACTGAGCGAGGCCAGATCAACCCGCAGGCTCCAGCGGTTTTTCATACCCAGTTCCAGTAACTGGCAAATCAAAGTGCGCAGTACACCGGCGTGAGCGACGATCAGTACCGTTTCTTCCACTTTAAAATTTTTTAAACGGTCGTTGAATTTGGATACCCTGCTTTCAAATTCGAGCAAACTCTCACCCTCGGGATAAACCAGTTCTGGATTCCGGGTGATCCACATCTTTTCCACTTCCGGGAATTGCGCGTGTATTTCGTTAAATTCGAGGCCTTCCAGCCGTCCGAAATCCACTTCTCTTAATTCCGGGCAAGTGGTGACTTTCAAATTGTGCCGCGTAGCAATGATGCTTGCAGTATCCGCTGCCCTTTTCAATTCACTGGAATATATGGCATCGATGCGTTCCATTGCCAGCCGGTCGCGTAATTGCTCCGCCTGATGTAACCCCACCTCTGCTAATGCCACATCCGTTTTGCCCCAGTATCTCAGGGAACTTTGCAACTCTGTCTCGCCGTGTCTCACTAATAATATCCGCATCAAATCACTACCCCTTTATAATCGCCGGTTTTTTTATAATAGCCAGTTTTGATAAGCCAGCATATTGACCGCCAGTAGCACCGTGATAAAAGCAATTTCATTGATCGCGCCGTAAGTGTCTCCGGTCAGACCGCCGATCTGCTTCTTGAAGTAAAGCGCTGACAGATTACTCACTACCCAGGTGCACGCAGCTATCACCGGCCCCGCTATTGGGAATAGTATAACAGCTAACAGCAAAGTGATGAAAGTGGCGATGATAAATTCACTCCGGCCTACTGCTTCTTTAAAAGCCTTGCCCAACCCCTCCGTCCGGGCATAAGGATAAAGAAATATCGCGTTTACCATCGCCCACCGGCTGATCACTGGCGCCAGCAATAAAGTAAACGGCAGCCATTTGTCCGGAATGCTGTTTAACGAAATATATTCGATGATCAGGAAGAGGAAGAGTCCTACCGCGCCGATCCCCCCGATACGGCTGTCGCGCATAATCTCCAACCGTCGTTCCGGTGTACGGTGCCCTGCCAGACCGTCCATAGTATCCGCCATGCCGTCCAAATGCAGTCCCCCGCTCAGGAATATTAACACCGCCAGCAGCAGGCCGTTGACCACAGCAGCGGGCAGCACTAGATCCAAAACATAATGCAGCCCGAATAAAATCCCGCCCATCACCAGTCCGACCAACGGAAACCAGACAGCCGAATGCCCGGTTTGCCCGCTCGTAAAACTCCTCTTCACGGGGAGAATTGTCAGAAACTGGAAGGCTGCCAGCAGGTCCAAGTGCTACTCTCCCTTTTCCGCCACACCGGCTTCCGCGAAGGTGGCCATTTCTCCTAAAATCCGAACCGATGTTTCCGCCAGCGACATTGCCAGCGCGCCGCCGGTGCCCTCCCCCAACCGCATCTCCAGATCCAGCAGTGGTTTCAGGCCGAGGTGCTCCAGCATTATTTTATGGCCGGGCTCGACCGAACAGTGCCCGGCAATCATGTAATCTTTGGATTGCGGACACAAACCCGCGGCAATCAAAGCCGCCGCGCCGGAAATAAAGCCGTCGATCACTACCGGCACTCCGTTCGCGGCTGCCCCCAATATTACCCCCACCAACCCCCCGATTTCAAAACCGCCCACTTTGGCCAGCACTTCCAGTGGTTTGGCCGCTTCCGGTTTGTTCAAGGCAATTGCTTCATCGATGATCATGATCTTTTGTTGCAGCTGCTTATCATCCAGACCGGTGCCTCTGCCGGTCACCACGGCGGCGGTCTTACCGGTCATTACCGCGCAGATCGCTGAACTGGCGGTGGTATTTCCTATCCCCATATCGCCGGTGCCGACAATATCCAACCCTTTTTTAATTTCCGCGCTAACGATTTCAATCCCAGCTTCTAGCGCTTGCCTGGCTTGCGTCATTGTCATGGCCGGGCCTTTGCTCATATCCTGCGTACCGGCGGCAATTCGCCGGGAAATCAATCCGGGATCAGTCTCCAGTTTTGTAGCAACGCCCATATCCACAATTACCACTCTGGCGCCCACCTGGCGGCTGATGACATTGATTGCCGCGCCGCCGTGTAAAAAGTTCAGCACCATCTCCGCAGTTACTTCCTGCGGGTAAGCGCTGGTGCCGCGCGCCGCNNAGGCTGCCGGTAGGTTTGGTCAGCATATCCTGTCTGGCTTTGGCTTTCGCCATCGCCGCTGTGTCTAACGGTTTAATATTCGCAATCGTTTTTGCTAAAATGTCTGCCAATTTCCCCTTCCTCGATACGATAATATCTATTCGATTTGAAAACTACTCTAAACCGGATAAGCGCCGCAGGTAGGGCAATAAGTCGCCTTTTCCATCACATGTCCACCGCAATCCGGACATTTCCTCCCGGCAACAGTATGACTGTCCGGTGCCTCATAAAAGTCCCGGTATATTTCGTAGTAGGCCAATTGTTCTTTATTACGCAGGTTGACTCTATCCCGCGCCAGCACCGCCGCTTGTTTTTGCTGGAATTCCGTATCGGGAATTAATGCTTCATAATACTCCGGCAAAGTCGCAGTGCCGGTGCCTACTTCCAGCGGGGCTTTAGGCCGCCATAAAATATTGTCCGGCAGGTATTCGGCAAAAGCCTTGCGCAAGATCCACTTGCCGTAGATCTGACCTCTTTCTTTACGTACCTTCCAACCGGCATCCATGTTCATCGCGAAAGTTTTAAATTCGGGATCTAACATCGGCAGTTTCACTTTGATGCCTAGCGCTTCTGCCAGCGGTATCGAAGAAAAGCGCATCACCGCCCACATCTTTTTTAATTCTGCATCCAGTTGTTCTTTGCTTAAATCAAAATAGAAACTGTAACCGGCAAAAAGCTCATCCCCGCCGTCGCCGGTCATCACTGCCTTCAATCCCATATCGCGGCAAACTCGCAAACCGAGGTAAGCCGCGGCGCTGTTGCGGATTTCCATCGGATCGAAGCACTTCAGTATCTTTATTGCCTGCCGCAGACCCTCTTGCATCTCCTCATCATCGATGTAATGGACGACGTGTTTCAATCCAAAAAGGCGGGCCAACTGCTGCGCATACTCAATATCCGGACCGGGCGTCCTTTTCAAGGCAACGGTCACGCAATCCGGTTTACGATACTTCGCTGCCAGCGCAACGAGGATCGCCGTATCCAGGCCGCCGGATAGTAACAGGCCGTCGCTCGGATTCCGTTTGACGCTTTCTCCCAATGAGCGGACGACCGATTTACACAAAGATTCAATTTCCACCGGTTTGTTAGCGTACATTGTCCGCCTGTTTTTCCTTTTTGCCGTTTTTTGATTGCCGTCCGCTGATGTTCGGCAGCACCATCGGCAGGTCATTTTCTGGATGGGGATAAATAGTTGTGTCCGCGCCGAAGACCTCCCGCACATTTTCGGCTGTTACTACTTCTGCGGGCGTGCCTTCTGCGTAAATCTGCCCGTTTTTCAACATGATGATACGAGTGCAATACTGCGCCGCGATATTCAAATCATGAATGGCGATCAGCCCGACGGTGTTTTTTTCACGGCATAAACCGGTGATCAAATCCAGGATATCCATCTGCTGGGAAATATCCAGATTTGCCGTCGGTTCATCCATCAGAATAACCTGAGGTTCTTGCGCCAGCACGCGGGCGATCGTCACCCGCTGCTTTTCGCCGCCGGAAAGTTCCCCGATCCTGCGTTTAGCCAGGTGGGTGATGCCGGTCTTCTCCATCGCCTGCCAGACCACGGCCATGTCGCGGGCGGTTTCCCCGGCTAACAATCCCAGGTGGGGATTTCGTCCCAGTATCACCACTTCAAAAACGGTGAAATTATCCGGTAAAGACGGGTTCTGCGGCACAACGCCAATGATTTTGGCCAATTCATTTCTGGCAATCCCGTTTAGTTCTTTCCCCCCCAACAATATACGTCCGGCGTCCGGATTCAGCACGCGGCTGAGCATTTTTATTATGCTGGTTTTCCCGCACCCGTTCGGCCCCACCAGCCCCAGAAGTTCGCCGGGAAATAATTGAAAGCTCAAGTCCCTGATCACCGAACGCTGACCGTAGGCCAGGGTAATATTTTGTATTTCTAAATTAGCCATAATTACCTACCTTAAAAAACAGCTTTCTTTGTGCGTCTGAGCAGGAATAGGAAAAACGGTGCGCCGATAAAGGCCGTGATCACGCCTACCGGAATTTCTGACGGCGCCATCATCGTGCGGCTAGCAGTGTCCGCCAGTATTAATAGAATTGCCCCCGTAACCGCTGACAAAGGCAGTAATAGTCGGTGGTCAGGACCCCAGATCAGCCGAACAATATGCGGTACGATAATACCGACAAACCCTATCGTACCCACGAAACAGACGGCCACGGCGGTGATCAGTGTCGCGGCTCCCAGCAGGATGATTTTCGTGCGCTCGACATTGATACCGAGCTGCTGCGCCTGTTCCTCATCCAGCTGCATCACATTTAACCGCCTGGCAAAAAGAAGAATGACGGCCAGTCCGATGACAATATAAGGCGATATTATTTTCAACTGATCCCAGCTGCTATTGGAAAAATTACCCATCAACCAGTAAAGGATACTACGTACTTTGTCGGCGGAAATCATCGTAAAATACGAGGTGATCGACATCAATAAAGCACCGATCGCCACTCCCGCCAGTATCAATGTCGTAATCGGCAGGGTTTTCCCTACGCGGGCGAATAAATAAACAACGGAAACGGCAACCACCGCCCCTACAAACGCCATTATTGGAATGAGATAGCTGCCGCCGAAAGTCCAGGGCACCAGAAAACCCAGCACGGCGCCCAGCGCCGCTCCCTGTGCCACCCCGATCAGGTAAGGGTCAGCCAGCGGATTACGGAACAGTCCCTGATACGTCGCTCCGGCAGTTCCCAACGCCGTACCGACCGCACCCGCCAGTAATATGCGGGGCAGACGGATGCCGGTGATGATCATCTCCGTGGTAGATGACCAATCCCCATGAACACTGACAAAGGGCAAATGTGAAATTAATACCTGCCAGACGGTTTTAAAGGGAATCGCTACGCTGCCGACTGTTAGAGCCAGCAGCGCGATGATCAGACAGGCTGCCAGCAAACCGCAAATCGAAATGATCAGCAGCAACCGGCGGGAAGAATATAGCGAAAATTCCCGCGCCATTTTCGCCGATTCCAGTTCACTATCTTTATTAACCGCAGCGATTAACGGTTCTTTCCCTGATTCCTGACTATTATTCAAAATGTTCCTTTTTATCCCTGTTATTTATAAAGTTCCGGGTGTAATAACTTCGCCAGTGTCTCCAGCCCGTCCACGATTCTCGGCGTGGTGCGCCCGAAGATATCCGTATCGATCTCATAAACCTTACCGTTCTTCACGGCATCTGTTGATTTAAACTGGCCGTTCGATTTGATGTAATCTAATGCAGTATGTTGGTCGCCCATGCTATTCGTCACGATGATCACCTGCGGATTCCGCTGGATCACCGATTCCAGCGTAATGTTGGCATAACCGTTGAGGTCGGCGGCAATATTCGTACCACCCGCCTTCTCGATCAGCGATTGGATNNTGGATCATCGTATCGCTGCCGGCGGTCCAGATCGGATCGTACCACGTGACAAAAAGTACCCGCGGTTTATCGGCCGCCGTGAGTTTGCCCGTTTTGTCCGCCACAACCTTGATTCTGGTTTGCAGGCTGCTAATCAAGGCATCCGCTTCTTTAGCTTTACCGGTAATCTGCCCTAATACCTTTAAATCGTCGTTGATATTCTCAACGCTTTTCGGGCTCATAGTGAACACTGTCAGACCCGNNTTTTCCATGTCGATCGTGCTGAAATCTGAGACGATGGTTTTGTTTTTCGCCTCCGGTGGATAATTATCGTAGCTGGTCACACCCACCAGTTTATCCTGCAAACCTAACGCATAAACCATTTCTGTATTGCTGGGGGAAAGCGAGATAATCCGCTGCACCGTGCCCGGTATCTGCACCGTCCTGCCGATATCATCGGTATAAGTTCCGGACGGCGCGGTTTTTTGTACCGAGGGTTGAGAACAGGATGTGAATACCGGCAGGCTAAGGATAATGACAACCGTAAACAGGCGAAGGAGTTTCATGCGAGTTACCTTTTTTATTAGATTCCGCAATCTGTCCGAAAAAAGAAAATCCCCCTCAATGTATGCTAGAGGGGGATTTTTAGCAGTTTGTATATCCCACCTCCTTTCCCGCGGAGGAATTGGCGTACTCAGCGTTCTGGCTTTCCCAAAAAACCGGGATTACAGCAGGCGGTACTGCGCCGGATT
>PMBW01000031.1 GCA_003153075.1 Dehalococcoidia bacterium
GCAGGACGCCAATACCAGTGACGTCACGATAAAACAAGCTAGTGCGATCCAGATTATTCCTCTTTTCATTTGAATCTCCTTTGGATGTTACGGTTTTTTCCCGTAATAACAGGCATTATTTTGTCTAGTGCCCCATCGATTTTTTAATGTTCTGATCTACCCAGAAGCTAGCCTCGTATTCATAAGCATAAAACGGGCCGTTTCCTCCGGCGGTAGCGCCGTATTGCCCGCTAAAACCCTTCAGCCAGGGCTGCCCAACGTAAAAAATAGTGGGTTGCAGCAGGCTTATAGCGAAATGATGCTGCACGACATACTTATTCGCGTCTAATACCAGATTCTTAACTTCGTCGGAAGTAGTAGCGGCCAGTGCGTTGTTATAGAAGGCGTCGACGGCAGGGTCACTAACCATACAGACATTCTGAGAGGAAGCTGTAAAGAATTTGGTCAGCTGCCTGATCGGGTAGAAGGTAACGCCGAGTGATCCGGTAGTGCGGTAGGCCAGCGCATCGTTTTTGTGCCCGCTTGTGACAAAAGCGGTAAATGAAGTGTGGGTCATGGCATTGATCGTCATATCAACACCAATCTTGGCGAAATAAGATTGGACAACTTGCAGCAGGTCTAAATCTGCGATGTTATCAGCTGCTACGTTAGTTTTAAAACCGGTAGGAAAACCGGCAGCGGCTAACAATTGTTTAGCTCCTGTCGGGTTGTAGGCATACTCGTCTTTTAACGATTGCGGCCATTGGCTGTAGGGGAACCCCCACCCTTTCAAATAGTTTGAGGTTAAGGGTAGCGGGGACGGATCGGCGCTGCCTGCATAATAGTTTTGCGCTATCTCCGCCAGGTTGAGTGACATTTGCAGTGCCTGACGCACCCTGACGTCATTGAAGGGCGCCTTATCATTTCGCGGATCAAGAGTCAGCCCGTTGCCGAGCGGGACCGGTATCTGTAATATTTCAGGATTTGTTTTTTTCACTGCCTGGGAATCCGTGAGTGAAATCGTATCCATCAGGTCGATTTTCCCGGTGCGCACTCCCGCCAGCGCGGTGGCGTTGTCAGGAATTATCAAG
The DNA here is from genome assembly GCA_003153075.1 of Dehalococcoidia bacterium. The sequence goes on from PMBW01000031.1 coordinate 1,071, forward strand.
CAGTTCATCCTGTCGACGTAAGGCAGCTTGTTCTGGGGGTAACGTTCGTCATATCCCCAGTAGTTAGGATTTTTAACCATGCTGGAGGAACTGCCGGAAATGAAATCTTTTAAAATAAAAGGTCCGGTGCCGATAGCGTGGTGCCAATCACTGAGATCAGTCCACTGCTTAACGGCTTCCGGGTTTTCGATCGTACAATCGCAGCCGGGCGCCTGCATATTCTGCAGGATAAACTCCGGGTTAGCGGCAGAGAACTTCATGGCCACCGTATATTTATCGGTGGCAGTGACAGATGTCAGGTATTTAAGCCAGAGATCGGTCGCAAAATAGGCGTTAGGAGCGGTATAACCGCTGCCGAGGCCGGCCATCCGGTTGAAATGAAATACGATATCATCGGCGACAAATTCGCGGCCGTTGGCCGGCGCTATATCCTGCCAGCGAATGCCCTGGCGTAAATGCAATACCAAAGTGGCGGGTACTGTGAATTCCCAACTTTTTAGCAGATTTCCCGTGGTGTATTCACTGGCCACATAGCTCAACAGGAAATTTTGCACCGATGGGTCGACTGTCCGGTCAGGTTTAAACAGTCCTTCCATCCAGGCCCAATATAAGGCCATCGAAGCCGTTCCTTGATTTGGGTCAAAAAACAGGGGGTCGGTGGATACCCGCATATTGATCTCACCGCCGTATTGCGGCTTCCCAAGCGAGTTCCACCAGTTTCCGGCGGTTGCTGCGCTGGTTGTAGCAGGCGGTTTAGTTGTGGATGTGGTTACAGGCACGGTTGTAGATGCCGTTGTTTTCACGGTAGTCGTTGTCGTGGATGCCGAAGCCGGTGTCGTAGTCGACGTCGTGCAGGACGCCAATACCAGAGATGCCACGATTAAACAAGTTAACGCGATCCCGATTATTCCTCTTTTCATTTGAACCTCCTTTTTTTATGGAAAACTGCTGGCTAATTGACGATAATCACATCGTATTCATATCTTAAAAACAATATCCTGCATGATAATCAATCCTATTAGAATTCTTAATGGATTTCTATTTAGAATACCTGAAGCACATAGCAGTATAACATCGGGTTTGGGCGTTGTCAAACAAATGTCAGTTGTGAGCGGCGGAATAATAGTTTTCAGACAGGACGGTTTTGGGTTAATGTTGCAACGCGTTTTTTGCATCTTCCACCGAAGACTTATTTTGTTACTTCGGGGAACGCCTGGAATTAGATATGAGTGACCCTTGTCCGGCAAATACAAAAATAAGAAAGTATTAAGGGACTACGTCAAAATACGGGAGTAAAATTCAGGGATTCCCTTGATACCCAAGTTCAGGCGGAACAACGCTCCGGCATGGGGACCGGTTTTAGCCCTGCCACCCCGGCTCGCGGTAGTAATGTACATATCGGTAAGATTGTCGCCGCCGAATGTAATACTCGATACCTGGCTGGCGGGGAAATGGATGCGCTGTTCCTCTATGCCTTGAGGGGAATACCTGACGAGCGACCAGCCGCCCCATATGGCTGACCAGACATGTCCTTGCCCGTCCACGGTCATTCCGTCGGGAACGCCTTCTTCTGCATCTGCTAATTTGACGAATACGCGCCGGTTGGACAAACCTCCGGTTTCCCGGTTGTAGTCAAAGATGTAGATCTTTTTTGCCCAGGAGTCCGTGTAATACATTTGCTTACGGTCGAGCGTAAAGCCCATACCGTTGGAGCACCCGATATTATCGAGAATCTTGAATATCGAGCCGTCCGTATCCAGGCGGTACAGCCTGCCCTTTATTCCTTTATCGGAATATGTTCCGCAGAACACGCGTCCCACCGGGTCGGCGATCACATCGTTAAAAC
>PMBW01000230.1 GCA_003153075.1 Dehalococcoidia bacterium
TACAGATTGCGGATGTGCGCGTAGCCCTTGGTGCACAGCCGGGTCGTTATCATACATTTGTCGATCAGCTCGTCCGGAAGGCGCCCGTCTTCCCGCGCAATCCCGCGGTTGATCGTATCATCAGGCTCGNNCTGCCCATATCTTTCCGTTCCTGATATGGACTTTCAGTACGCACATATTGAAACAGTGTTCGCTGCAGGTCGTGTATCTGATAATTTCCCCGGACTGCTGTCGGTTTTCTGAGCTTGTATACAATATCGTCACCGTCATGTTTCTACCTTCCGCGTAAGTTCGAATAAAAAATAAAATCAGACCCCGAGGGGTAACCGACTGAAGCTAATTATATGCTCTCAGCCATTGACTTATCAATAATGTTTCGCTAGCGAATAATAGCTGGCATAGAGTGGTTGTGAGTAATGAGTTGCCAGTCCGGGATTGACCGGAATAGAAAAATAACACCGGCTAGATCCCTCTAAAGCGGTAACTGACTTCAGCATCGGATATATTATATTGCTGCATCAGTTGTTCGGTTGCTCTATTCAAAGCGCTGGCTGCCTCATCCAGGGCATTAAGGTCTTTCCATTTCAGGTCAATATCAGCATTATTGCCAGTATTAACGGCATCATTATATGCTTTCTCTGCGGTGCGTTCTGATTGGTAAAATGACCGCGCTTGTTGAAGGTGAGCGGCGGTAGCCGTTTCCAGCGATGAGGGCTTTAAATCGCCCAGAAGTTTAATGGCATTATCATACGCCGCCAGGAGACTTGTTTCGCCGGNNATTCCAGGCGGTAAGGTCGGCGGTGTTGTTGATTGCCGTGGGAAAGACGATTTTAGAAGCAGCATCTTCGACATTGTTTTCGATGCCGTTAAAAGCGACGAGGTATTTCATGACGTCGCCGCGCTTTTGCTCCAAACTCAATGTAGTTTGAGTATTGGTTGTAATTGCCAACTCAGCGCTGGTAGAAGCAGCAGGTGTATTACCGGAGCAGCTAATAAAAAGGCAAATTATGACAAAGCCTGCTAGAATGCCGGTTAACAGCATAGCTTTAGTTACTCTGATTCTAATCCGGGTAAACTTCTCAATTACTCTCATTGCGCTGCTCTAAAAACCAGACAATTTTGATAATTTCTACCTGAATTTAAGCTACCTTACTAAAATCNNCGTAAGGTCGTGGGAAATTTATCGCTAATCTGGATAATTGTCAATATATTATTTTAGTAAATAAAGCAACAGGAAGTTTCATTGTTAATTCGAAACAGGAGACTCCCGGATAAATTGGTATATTTTTTACTAACAGAATGGCAATAAGCTGACCTCCCTCTGTTTACATTCGTTTTACAAAGCAGAGGATTACGCATTTCCGCGGGTAGAAGATGCTTGACTTGGTGATTTTAATGTGATATCTTCGCCTCATGTGATAATATATTACTAATCTATTGGCGACAAACGAGGAGAATGATATGGCAAACGAGAAAACACCAGGTGGTTATAACGGGAAAATACTTCGTGTAAATTTATCCAATAATAATATAACGATTGAAGAAATTGATGATGCGTTCTGTAGAAAATACCTCGGCGGGGCCGGTTTTATTGCTTACTATCTGTTAAAAGAATTAAAGCAGGGTGTTGACCCAGTAGGACCGGATAACAAACTGGTTTTCGCGACTGGGCCATTGACCGGGATCAGACTGTCCGGATGCGCGCGTCACTGTGTGGGTGCCAAATCGCCTCTGACTAATGCCATAGCTAAGGCCGAAGCCGGTGAATTCTGGGGCCCGGAACTGAAAGCGGCGGGCTTCGATGGAGTGATTATTGAAGGCAAAGCAGAGAAGCCGGTGTATTTATCGATCAATGACGGACAGGCAAGCCTGAAAGATGCCTCTCAATTGTGGGGCAAGGCCACCAAAGAGACTCAGGAAATGATCAGGGCAGAACTCGGGGATGAACGGGTACGCGTGGCGATGATCGGGACAGCCGGTGAAAAGATGGTACGGTATGCCTGTATTATGCACGGGCCTTTCGATGCCGCCGGCCGGGGTGGACTGGGGGCAGTGATGGGTTCTAAGAATTTAAAGGCTGTCGCCGTGCGTGGACACAAGCCGCCGGAAGTGGTCAGACCGGAGCCTGTGAAAGATATGCGAGACTGGTTGACAGCCAACATCAATACAGTCAAGATTTTTCAGGATTTCGGCACCGGCGGTTACATGGGCAGCTACGAGTCCAGCGGCAACTTACCGGTCAGAAATTTCCGGGACGGTTTATTCCCGAATGTCACCGCCATCGAAGGCAAGACAATCAAAGAAACGGTCAGGATCGGGATGGAAGGGTGTTTTGCGTGTCTGGTACGGTGCAAGAAAATAGTGAAAATAGATGAACCTTATATCGTCGACCCTGCTTACGGCGGCCCGGAATACGAAACATTAGCGGCCTTAGGCTCGAATTGCGGCATTGACGACCTCAAGGCGATCTGCAAAGGGAACGAGTTGTGCAACGCCTGCGGGCTGGATACGATATCGGCAGGGGGCGCTATTGCTTTCGCCATGGAGTGTTTTGAGAAAGGGATATTAACGCTGAACGACACCGGCGGTCTCGAAATTAAATTCGGCAGCGTGGACGCAATGCTGAAACTACTTGAATTAATTGCCCGGCGGGAAGGTATTGGGGATTTACTGGCGGAAGGCTCCGCAATCGCGGCTAAAAAGATCGGGAAAAGTGCCGTCGCGTATGCGATGAATGTGAAGGGAATGGAGATGCCGTTACACGAGCCGCGGCTCAAGACGGGTTTGGGATTGGGCTGTATGGTTGACCCGATCGGTGCCGATCATTGTTTGAACCTGCACGATACTCTTTTTGTAATGAACGGGCAAGTAAAGGATCTGCACTCGGTCGGAATTCTGGAAGGCGTACCGGCGGACGACATCGGACCGAAAAAGGTGGCGCTTTTCAAAGCAATGCAGCATGTCCGGCTTTTAGGGGATGCGCTGGGCGTCTGCATGTTATTACCTTATAATTACAGGCAGCTGGCCGATTTGACGGCGGCAGTCACGGGTTGGGATACCGACATTCCGGAACAGATTAGAATCGCCGAGCGGATACTAACAATGATGAGAATGTTTAATATCCGAGAAGGGTTTAGTGAAGCAGACGACGAGCTGCCCGCGCGTTTCTTCCAGCCAAAAACCGATGGGTATCTATCGAAGACCTACCTGAATCACGACAGATTCGAAAATGCGAAACGCTTTTATTATACGCTGATGGGTTGGGATCATAAGACTGGTGTACCGTTGCCGGAAAAAATCGAGGAATTAGGGATAACGGGGGTGTAGGGTAAACTTCCAAATCGACTAATTTACGGTTAATCTATCGTGTCTATTCATTTACATTGTTGTAAGTAATGATACTAAAATGACCCACTGTTTGGCCTCTTCCCCTCGGGAAGAGGCCAAACAGTATTTAACAAAGAAGGCCTCAACTCCCCCATTGAATTCACTTAGGTTTGGCCGGATTTTATCCATTTTTGTTACGGCCAGCTATATCGCCAGGCCGACGCGGTGACCGTCGCTGATTGCGTTAATGATGCGGCGCGGTTCCAGACAGTCGCCAATCACATGGATTTCCGGCACCAGGGCTTGAGCAGATTTTAACAGGCTGTTATTCGATTTAGCGCCGACGGCGAGGATGACCGTATCCGCCTGAATTATTTGGTCCTGCCCAAATTTACCGTTAACGGTCACGGTGTTTTCGCCGATTTCTTTGCATTGTACGCCCGTAAGCATCGTGACGTTACTTGCTGCCAGTCTGTTAAGAAGTTCGGCTTTAAATGAATGCCCGACCCCATTAGCGATTTCGGCGAGCATTTCGACTATGGTGACATTTTTCCCTTGCTGCGCGAGGAATTCGGCGGTTTCGCATCCGACCAGTCCACCGCCGATGATAACCACGTTTTGCCCGGTTTTTTGACCTGCTAAAACCTCTTCCGCAAAATGAACATTATGCCCGTCAATGCCCGGGATTTTAGGTAAAAGTGGTACAGCTCCGGCGCCTAAAACCAGCACATCAGGGTGAGCTTTTTTAATTGAAGCTAACGTGGCTTTTTTCGCCAGTTTGACCTGAATGCCCAATTGTGCGACCTGAGAAACGAGGTAATCATTGAGTGCCCTGATTTCATCCTTGTGCGGCGCTGTGGCTGCCAGAATCAGTTTGCCGCCAAGTTGGGGTAGCTGTTCGTAAATTATCACCTCGTGACCGCGCATGTTTGCCGTAATTGCAGCTTCCATACCGGCGGGGCCGCCGCCGATGATCATTACCTTTTTTGTTCTTAGTGCGGGAGTAATCCGGTTTTCCCGCTCTTTCCCGACACACGCATTGACCGAACAGTGCAGGGTGAGATCAAGGACGGTTAAATCATCTACGCAGACATTACAGCTGATACACGGCCGTATATCGGCAAGTCTACCTTCTGACGCTTTTTGAACCAGGTACGGGTCGGCGATTTGCCCGCGGCCGATAGCGACTAAGTCGGCCTTTGATTCGCGGACCAATTGTTCTCCCAGTTGCGGGTTTATCCTTCCCACCGCAATTACCGGCACATTGACTGCCGTTTTTATCTCCGCGGCCAGTTCAGCCAGATTGCCGCGTGGTTGTCCCATCTGTGCCCGGTTATAACCAAAATATGCGCCGTAAGCGCCGCAGGAAACATGGATCGCGGCGCTGCCGGCTGCTTCCGCCATTCGGGCGATTTCTTTTGCCTCAGCAATCTTCAACCCGCCGTCCAATCCGTATTCCATGCCGTTCATGCGGCACCAGACGGCTATATTTTCTCCCACCGATTCGCGGATACGGCGGATTATTTCCACCAGAATACGCGCCCGGTTCTGTGTGCTGCCGCCAAAATCGTCCCGGCGCTGATTAAAGAAAGGGGACAAAAAATGCGCCAGCAGGTAGCTGTGTGCAGCATGTACTTCAATGCCGTCGAAGCCTGCTTTTTCCGCCCGCCGCGCTCCTTCGATAAAATGGGTGACGATATCTTGGATTTCGCTTGTAGTAAGCCCTATTGTAACCTTATGCCCGAAGTATTCCACCGGCGACGGCGCGATCGGCTGCAGGGGAAATTTATCGGATGCCGACAGCAACCCGGCGTGGCAGAGCTGAATCGCTATCTTGGCGCCGGATTTATGAATTTGCCGCGTCAATTGGCTCAATCCCGCGATATTTTTATCATCATCGATGCGCAGCTGGTGCGAGCCGCGCTGTCCCATCGGCGAATCGATACTGACCATTTCGGTCATAATCAATCCCGCGCCGCCGATAGCGCGCTCATTGTAGTAATCGATCTGGCGGTCGGTCACAGTGCCGTCCTCAGTGCCGTAGTTATTACCCATCGGCGGCATGACAACACGGTTGGACAGGATCATTTGCCCGATTTTGCACGGCTGGAAAAGGTGCGGTAATTCCGGTTTGTTGATCAATTTTTGTCCTCCATTCTGCCGCTAGAGTTCACGCTGAAAGACAGGAGTTATACGTCCAACNNGTTGTGTAAATTTGTTGTGAATTCAGTGTCATCAATTGCGTCTTTTACATTCCGGTGGCTATTACGTTCTCAGGTAGGGCTTTTTTAGGGGTTTATCCATACGAATATCAATTGACAGGACTTTTTTATTTTGCTAAAGTTGTTACAATCATTAACAAGCATTTGGAAAAGCCCGGCTTCTTTCTACTCTGCAGGAAACGATTCCAAAAAGCAAAATTCCCGGAATTAATAGGTTCCTTGAATTTCTGTGTCCGGCATACCGGGCTTCTCAACAAATATAAAGAGTAAGTGTCCGCAAAACCATCAAGGTTTACTGCTAACCTCGCGGTATTTTAGGGGGTGCTATGTTTTATAAAGCTCTCGACGGCGTGAAAGTACTGGAATACGGTAATCTTGTTACCGCTCCATTCTGTGCTAAAATCCTGGCCGACCTCGGCGCGGAAGTTATAAAGATCGAGGAGCCGGAATTCGGGGATACTTCCAGAAAACAGGAACCATTCCTGAAAGATATTCCCGGTACTGAGCGCAGCGGTTTATTCCAGTACGTTAATATGAATAAGCTGGGAATTACCCTGAATCCGGAAACGGCTACCGGTAAAAAGATCTTCGGGGAGTTATTGAAAACCGCTGATATCTTCGTCGAAAATAACCCGCCAAAGAAAATGAAGGAACTGGGGCTTAGTTACAAGTCCGTTAAAGAACTCAACCCCCGCATTATCATGACCTCGATCACGCCCTTCGGCCAAACCGGACCGTACAAGGACTATAAAGGCGGGGAGTTGGTGGCCACTCACCTTGGTGGNNAGTTTCCAGGCCGGTTTATGCGCCGCGGGCGCTACTCTCGGTTACGTATACCGGCAAAAACTCACTGGTGAAGGCACTCAGATCGATGTCTCCGAACACGAAAGTGTCATTCAGAATGTCAACGCCTCGATCGCCCGCTACTCATACACCGGGCAGATCTCCCGCCGCACTGATGTGCTGGATTTGGCTCCNNGTGGAAGAACACCAGTGGCGGCGTTTTGTCGAAGTCATGGGGCATCCGGATTGGGCGGATAGCGAACTGTTTGCCAATGCCCAGATACGGTCGCAGTACTGGGATGCCCTAAAACCGTTAATGCTGGAATGGACGATGGAGCACACCGTCGAAGAAATCTACCGCAGCAGCCAGGAAAAAGGCATACCGCTTGGCGCAGTCCGCAATGCGGAGCAGGTGCTGGAAGACAAACAGATGAAAGCGCGGGAATTTTTTGTTGATGTCGACCGGGCTAAGACCGGCAAACTGACTTTCCCGGGTGTGCCTTATCGTTTTTCCGGGATTCAACGTGAAGCCCCGGTAGCAGCCCCGCTTCTAGGCCAGCATAACGAAGAGATTTATTGCGAACGCATGGGATATACCAAAATTGATCTGGATAAGCTGAAAGAAGCCGGTGTCATTTAATATTTTAATTAAATAGATTTTCCAAAGAATATTGAGAAACTAAGGCAGGAATGAGATATGGAAACTGCTCCTCTTAAAGGTATAAGGGTTGTCGCTTTGACCTGGGTTTGGGCCGGTCCCTGGATGGGGGCGGTATTGGCGGATATGGGAGCGGAGGTGATCAAAGTTGAGACTATGCAGCGGCTTGATGCCCAGCGCGTCGTTAAATTAACCAAGGATTCCGTCGAGAATATCAACATCGGGCAATTTAATTTTACTAACCGCGGCGTGAAGAGCTGCACGCTGAATCTGAAACAGCCGCAAGGGAAAGAACTCTTCAAGGAGCTGGTCAAATGCAGCGATGCGGTGATCACCAATCTTTCTCCTCGCGTATTGCCCGGTTGGGGTTTGGATTATGCGGCGCTAA
>PMBW01000073.1:0-626 GCA_003153075.1 Dehalococcoidia bacterium
TATCTTCCAGTCTCAATCATATAAAATGCAGCCGTAATTGTCAATTTCAATTGAAATTAACAGACACACTGTACGCATATGTATAGCCGGAGAATTGATGGGCTTAGTTTTTGATAATGAATACACCTGCGAAATCACTGCTGTAGTTTTAAGTACATTTTGACTGAAGGTCAAAAGTATTTCGTCTTCGGACTCAATTGAGAGTAATGAGTTTTGAGCATAGGTTCCGAATATTTGGAGGGCGGAAGGATTTTAACTCCCCAGGCGGACTTAACGCTGCCGATAACCGGGCAAGGGAGAGAAACAAGCCGGACTATCTGTTCACATCACGACATTAGAAGAGGACATCAAAATCAAAGCACAGATACCTGAAGGTTTTGTCCGGTGTTACTGAACTACGATGATCACAATAAGAAGCGCGATAATAGTATTGTTAAGTTCAGGTAATATTGTACAAGCATGAATAAATTATTGGGTTTTGATTCTTACTTGAAATTACTCCATACTTTTTACAGCTAAAGCATCAAGAATAACCTTTTTACTTGCTAAAGTGCGTAAGTGATGTTAATCTATCATATGATGGATATCCGGTCTTCTTTCGGACAAAGAGTTAAAAAAAGCAGGTT
>PMBW01000073.1:639-14604 GCA_003153075.1 Dehalococcoidia bacterium
TGATACCGGCGATCAAAGCTGATAAACGTCTGAAAATAGTCACCAAGAAGGCGTTGATAACCCTTGTTAACGGGCTATATGCTAATGGTGTCGAATTATAGCTCACAGAGACTTTAAATGAATGAATTACCTGAATGCCTGAATATCACCGGTCAAATAAATGAAACTGTGAACGGCAAGCGGATTACCGGTGTCACCGCGGGCCACACGCCGCACAAGTTAGTCTGGTATTTTGGCAAACCGCCTGAATATCCAGATCTCCTGGCGGGTAAGACTATCGGGGAAGCCAGCGCACACGGCGGCATGGTGGAAATCAAGGCGGGGAATGCCAATATTTTGTTCGGGGAGGGTGTGAGCATCAAGTTCCATGAGAAAAATGAGCCGCGCCCGGCCAAATACCAGCTTTTAATTGATTTCGCGGACGGCTCGGCTCTCAGCGGCGCGGTAAAGATGTTCGGCGGACTGGGCGCTTTCAAAGAGGGTGAGTGTGATAATCCCTACTACAAAACGGCCAAAGAAAAGATTCCCCCGTTCTCTGCGGCGTTTGACGACGCGTATTTTAACAGTATAATTTCCGCCAACACTGTCCAAAAACTGAGTTTGAAGGCGTTGCTGGCGACCGAACAACGAATCCCCGGGCTGGGCAACGGCATCCTGCAGGATATTTTATTCAACGGGAAAATGCACCCGAAGAAAAAAGTAAATTCATTATCCCTGAAAGATAGGGAAAATTTGTATTATGCGGTCAAAACGACGATAGCTGCAATGGCGGCGCAGGGCGGCCGTGATATGGAATTGGATCTGTTCGGCAATCCCGGCGGTTATAAAACTGTTCTCTCCAAAAATACTGTCAATAAACCCTGCCCGGTTTGCGGCACCATAATCAAGAAAGAGACCTATCTGGGCGGTAGTGTGTATTTTTGTGAAATGTGTCAGAAGCTGTAAAGAGGGTGCCGGTAACGAGTTATGCGTTGAATGGTCATTAAAAGCACTAAATTCCCGAAGGAACAGAAAACCCGGGCAACTTATAAAATCAAAACCCCAAACAGGCCACAGCACATATCAATCGGCGATCAATATCCTGGCATTACAACGTTGAATCCCGCGGTCATAACAAGCCACCGGTATACGAGGATGAATAGTGGTGATATGATTAAAAATAACAGGAATTAATTCTAACAACTTTAATGGAGCTGTCAATAAATGTTGAAGTCATTTATACGCAAATTACTGATGATAATAGTATGTATTTTGGTTATCCTGCCGGCTACTTTTGTACAAGGCTGCGCACGTGAAATAACCGTTCCCGTGGAAGTTTCCGGGTTTTCACTGGTCAATGTCTGTAAGCGGATGGAGAAGGCCACCGGGGTGAAAGCGGGGAACGAACATTTATTATCGTTGTACGTTCGGGCCGGGGCTGACGGCAAAATAAGCGCAATGGACTATTGGTTCTACGGTTTGGATAGTAAAGGAACCGCCAAAATCTACACAGTAAACATGGACGCGAAAGGGCAAATGAGCTGGTACTCGAACTGGTACTCTGATATTCCCAAAGAGTTATTATACCGGCCGCAGCCGCAGCCGATTTTTGCGGAAATCGAGAAAATCGGGTTTTCTTCGATTCCGCCGGGTACTGACGGAATGCAAATTAATATTACATTTCAATCCGGTAAAGCCACTTACGCTGACCAAAAATTATACGAACTTAAAGACGGCACGTTGCGGCCGCTGAAACAGGTTGTTTTTAGGACAGAAAATTGTTGGGGCACGATTATTGTCGATAGTATATTCAAAGAGAAAAACGATTCGTTGCCGCCGACACGCGCCGGCAGTTTTGATGCTGACGGGGCTAACGTCTATCAGTCCTGGTTTCTGGGCGAGGACATTGCCAAAGCGGAAAATGTGGAGTATCTGCAATGATGGAAGAAAACAGGGAAGAATTAACCTGGAACACATGGCGGGAGATCCTGCTGGCGGAGTTTGAGGGCAGGCTGGAAGCGGCCGGCGCCAAAGGTTACCAGATCACACCCGTGAGAAAAGCTTTCACAGCTATATTCATACAGGTCAGAGGTTTTAACGTTTCCGCGCCGGATGTTCTTCCGGAAGCGATCAAAGTTATCAAACAAACCGCCGGCGGGGCATTGATGAAACAATATGACGATATTGCGATGATGGGGCACCGGATAGGGATGGTGAGCAATACCGCCGAACTGAAACAATATCTGCAGGATGCCAAAAAGCTACTGAAACCGGCTGGACAGATTTTAATCACCACTCTGAATGTACCTGTCTTAAATGAACCGGAGCACAAGCTAAACCCGGCTTCCAGTGTCAAGCAATTTCAGCAAGCCGATCTTGTCGGGCCGTTCTATAACATGTTGCGGATTAAAATAGACACCCTTAAAAACCAGACCGCCGCGGCCAATTGGCAGTGTGAGATAATTCACCGTCAGGACGACAGCAATTATTGCGCACTGCTCAGGCTGACGGAATCTTTGTAAGTGTTACAATCCCGTCGCTTCGTCCACGCCCAGGATAATATTCATGTTCTGCACGGCGGCGCCGGAAGCCCCTTTACCCAAATTATCGAAGCGCGCCGAAAGCAATATCTTTTCCTTATCCCCGAAGACAAAAATATCCAGATAATTTGTTTCATTACAATCCGTGAAGGTCATAAATCCATTTTTCAGGTGGTCATCCGCCGGATAAGGCTTCACCCGGATGAATTGCTCTCCGGCGTAATATTCCGCCAGGGCCGTCCGTATCTCCGAGGCGCCCAATTTCTTGTTTAACTGGCGCACGATCAGCGGAATTGAGATAATTTCGCCATTGTAGACATTGACCACCGTCGGGGCGAAAAGGGGCGGGTGCGCCAAGCCGGGGATTTTGGTCATCTCAGGGATGTGCTTATGGTTTAAAGCCAGCGAATAAGGGCGCGGATTTTTAATGTAGTCCGGCGCATTTTCAGCCTGGTAATCGGCGATCATCGCTTTGCCGCCGCCGCTGTAGCCGGCAGTGGTGTGGCAGGTGACCGGGTATTCCGGGCTGACAATCCCCAATGCTACCAGCGGGTAGAGAATGGCGATAAAACCGGTGGCATGGCAGCCGGGCACGGTGATCCGCTTCGAGTTTTTAATCAGGCTGCGCTGTTCTTTCCTGAGTTCCGGCAAACCGTAGACCCAGCCTTCGGCCACGCGGTGCGCGGTCGAGCCGTCGATCACGCAGACCGACTTGTTCTTGATCAGGCTGACGGATTGGCGGGCGGCATCATCCGGCAAGCATAGAAAAACAATATCCGCCTCGTTCAGCAACTTCTCTTTGGCCGCCGGGTCCTTGCGGTTTGCTTCCGGTATTTCGACCAATTGAATATCTTTGCGGATGTTCAGCCGTTCCTGTATTTTCAGACCGGTGGTGCCGTGCTGGCCGTCGATNNTTTACTTTCCCACAGTAAATTTAATTACAACGCCCCATCCATATCTCAAGCCTTGTTTAATACGGAATTCCGGCTCAACCTACCTAGCTATTGCCAATATGGTCGATTTTTCTAATGGTTTCCGCACGAATATTATTTGCCTCCCCTTGCGCAGGGGAGAATGTAATAAAAGAGGAATAAAAGGGGCATTACGTTTTCATATGGAAATACTATAATATCACAATCCGGGTTTTTCAGGAATTAAAGCCATGCAGCCAGGCCGCNNTGTATTTGCGCAATAACGAATCAAATACATTTTTTGGGTATAAAGAGACCCTCGCTATATTGAGGGTAGCGATTGGCGATTTGGGTTTTAGGCCCAAATGACGATGAAATCCGCGAATTGAAGAAAAAAGTCCCCTGGTTAGAAACGAGGGGGAATTCCCCTTAATGGTACAAATTCAAAATTCCCCTCTCTCTAGCTCTCTCTACATTTGCTTCGAAGAATTGGTTACGAAGCAAAGTACCTCCGTCTGCGGACTCCGGCCACGCGGGGCGTACATTTCGGTTGCGACCGAAAGTATTTCGTTTAAGACTCAAAGAGGACTAACCGGAGGGCTGTCAGCNNACATTTAAACTGCGGTTAAAATGTATTTCGTCCGCTCAGGCGGACTCAATCTGCGGCCTCAGCCGTACGGCGGGATAGATTGCGGACAAAGAGAAATAATTATAACAAACACAGGCGCGGAGGCCTGTGCTACTAAAAACGTAAGAGGAATTACCAGAGGTGGAGCATTTGGCTTAGGGGGATCAAACAAAGCTAACCGTGGTGGTCAGCGGCAGAACTTCACCCGCCTGAGGTGGACTTCTTGTGTGGTGTTTCTAACACTTCGTTATAATACACTGTTCCAATACGGACGAAAGCAGGCATTCGTAAACAACAGAGTACAGCTGGATCCCGATTTCCATCTGGATGGAATAAAACCGGGAGTTAATGCTATTTATGAAAGCACCACACTAGCTGCTATTACAGCCCGAATCTAGCCTTTTGGCGTCAACCTGTGCTTTTTAATGCGCGAGCCGATTGCGGCGCCGATCAGCCCGCCAATCACCAGGCCGGCCACTGCCGTGAAGATAATCGTGAGAAGCGCCAGGTGAAACAGCAAACCGGTTGCAGCTCCCGCTGCCCCGCCGAGAACGATACCGGTTACCGCGCCGATAGCGATGTATTTGTCCCCCGATTCCAACGGCGGCGGTTTATCCGGGTCAGCCTTCGAAGCATATTCCCTTTCCATCTCCCATTGTGTTTCCCGGCTGTGGGCCGTAGGGTCATAGAAAAAACGCATTTTGTTGCGCGCGGCGCTGTTATAGTGACGGCGGTTACGTCTGCTCATGTTCGCGGCTCTCCTGTTCAAACCCAAGTATTTTCAGTTTTCTAAAAACGATAAAACTATTTATCAATCACCCTGATTATAGCTCAGTGGGAAAAGTCATACAAATTTTAATAATAAAGGGGGTTTCCGGCGGCAAAAGAATATTAAAAACTTAAAACCCATGTAAACCGCTTGTTCGCCGCCCGGCACGTCTTAGAATCACGAAGTAAAATTTTTCTAAATAGAAAAAAGTCATATAGTACGAAAGTACGTAGTACCTAGTACTATTAGGTGGTATTGACAGCTTCGCAGTTTTGATAGAGTATACCTGACTAGTATTAAAAAATAGTAAAAAAGTTTAGGTGAGAAAAGTTAATATGCCTATATATGTGACTAATGAAAAGTTCTACAGAACGACGGAAGCCTGCAAAGCAGCGGGCATCAGCAAAAACACCTTCCTGCGGTGGGTAAAAAACGGTTTATTTCCTGATGTAAAGTACAGGGACCGGAGAGGCTGGCGTTTATTTTCCAAAGAAGAGTTGGCACTGTTGAAGGCGGAGGCTAACCGGGTTGACCGGGCGACCTAGCGCCAGACCAGGAAGTATATCTTGGAAAACATTAGATATCTTGCGCGGAATGGGCAACTAAAAGAGATGCGAAATCAACCTGAAAAGCGACTACCGGGTGATAGTGGGCCTAATGGTGATCTAAAGCCGGAAAAACAGTACATACTTAAACATTTAACCAGGATCCTGGGTGATCATTTTGTCTGGTATATTGCTGTTTTTACTGTCTTTCTGGGTATCTTCTCGTTTGCGCCTTTTTTTATTCACTTAATCGGGTTAACTCCCGCACAAGGCTGGGAGGCTTCTTATTACATCGCACTCTACCGCGTACTATTTATTCTGTGCGTAATGATCGCTTCCTGGAGATTTGGTATCTGGAGTGGAATTGCGACATCCCTGATTTTGTCGCTGGTGATGTTCTTGCCTTCTTTTCTAGGTTTACGGAAAGGGAGTATTCTACTTGACGCTGCGGTCCTTTTCCTCGGGTTTATTACCGGCTGGGTGATCGGCAGACAGGGAGACTTGCAACGGCTGTTGTTCAAGTCGACTATAGAACTGCGGGAGCAGGCGCAGCAACTCCGATTAGAAATCGCAGAGCGCAAGAAGGCCGAGCAGGAGATCAAGACGCTTTCTCTCGCAGCCATCGAATCGCTGGTTTTCGCGCTGGAAGCAAAGGATAAATATACGGCCGGACATTCCCGCAGGGTAAAAGATATCGCCGTTGCCATCGGAAAAAGAATGAACTTGCCTGAAGATGACCTGGAAGACCTGCGCTACGGTGGTATGCTGCATGATGTCGGGAAGATCGGCGTCGACCAGCTTATACAGAACAAACCGGGTAATCTGACGCGTGACGAATACGAACATATCATGATTCATGCCCAGGCTGGCGCAGGTATTGTAAAACCGATCGTCAACAGCAAAGTGGTGGAATTAATCGCGCATCACCATGATTATTACGGCGGAGGGAGCCTGCACCAGGTGACGACCGGGGAAAATATTCCCCTGGGCGCCAGAATTATCGCTTTGGCGGATGCTTTTGACGCGATGACCTCAGACCGCCCTTACCGCCTGGCAATGTCCGCAGCGGATGCAATGAAAGAAATCCAGACTTATACAGGCACCCAGTTCGATCCGGCCGTCGTCAAGGCTTTCGTGGAAATGCCGCTGGGCGAAATTTTGACAATACTGCAAAATAAAGGTATGCCTCACGATTCACAAAATTAATAAACTGGTATTCTAATTTTCAGGCTTTAAAACATTGCACAACTGGTCTTTTTATTCACGGCATCGGTGGGGAAGAAAAGGCTTCCGGTAAAAAACGGCAGCTTTAAACTACCTGTTTTTCAGGACGTCCTTCAACTGGATCTCCGGCTGGTGGTAGCGCGGGTATTTGATCGTATTTTTACCGTATTGGATGGCTTCCTGCGGGCACCACTGCAAGCACGCATAGCACTGCTCGCACTTATGATTCCAGACGGGTTTGCCATCATTAAAAGTGATATTTTGTGCCGGGCAGACTTTGGCGCAGATCCCGCATTTATTGCATTTCTCATCGGCTTTGAAGCTGCGGTCCATCTTTGCCAGATTGGGTGTCGCCAAATGATATATGGGTGTGAAGACAATTCTTTGCCAGAGCGGGCCTTTTTCCACAGGCCTGGTTTCTTTGGCGTTGATGCATGAGGCAATTTGTGTAATTTTCACTTTAGCCGCGTCAAACCGGCGCTGCTGTTCTTCTTTTGTTCCAGGGCCGCCCCAGGGGGCGTAATTGGTCGGCATCATGATACTGAATCCGGAATTGAGTGCCAGACCTTTCTTTTTCAGGATACCGCTCAATTGAACCATGGTGTTAGCTACTGCGCCGGCGTTCACGCCGATAGCGAAAAGATATTTGGGTTGCAGTGCTTTCAATTCATCTGTGAATTTAATAATCCGCGGCGGTACTCCCCACATGTGCACCGGGAAAACCAGTCCGGCCGTATCCAGATCGATTTTGGCATTTCTTTTTTTCCAATCTGCGATCGATATCAGTTCAGTATCGCCCATTGCTGTGGCAAGGGTGCGCGCCACCCACATTGAATTGCCTGACCCGGTGTAATAGAAAATCGCCTTGCTCATGAAATTATCTCCTGACAGATTGGACTTAATATTCCATATCATGAACTAAAAACAGTTTGAGTGTCAATTCAGCGGACCGAGTAAATTACCGGAATATCAGCAATCCGGCGAGGTATGAGCAGGCGTTCATCACGAAGCTTAACAATAACATTTTCCTGGAGCTTTGCGCCAATACCCAAACCAGTAACCGCCATTCCGCGAAGACAACGACGACTTCCAGGCACAGGACCAGCACAGTGGTTTGCGAAATCAGGTGGAAATAGCCGTTGACCGTAATCAGGTAATTGAGCAGCGGGTTGGTGATCACATTGATCAGCAGCACCGTTAAAAGTTCCCGCTTGCTGCGCAAGCCAAAAAGCCAGGCGATGATACCTTCGATGACGATCGTGAGAAGTAAGGCTTCCGCGCCAAACTTTAAATACTCAATCATTGGTTTTTTTATTTCTGAGGCGCAGCAGGTATCTTACAGCCAACACAATTAAAACGATGACAATTATTCCGACTGCGATGAAAATTACGAGTTTACGCACACCGTAAAAAATTGGTTCTGCGGAGTTATATTCAACTCCGGCTATCAAGGACTGAAGTACGGGAAGTAAAAAGGATAATATCATATTCATTATTTGCGCTTTCTCCAAAATCAATCATTTTTAGTTTTGTTCTTCCTGATCCTCGTCAGGTATTTTACGGCCAGCACGATCAAGAAGATGATTGCAGCGCCGACAATAAGTATAACGATTAACCCAATCGCTATGATAGGTCCGAATGACAAATCATAGCGGATTTTATCGCCGAAAGCTTTCAGGACGGGAAGTAAAAGAGATAATCCGATATTCATGTTTTTACTCTTGCTCCATTATCTATTTGATTTAGCTTTGTTATTTCTCATCCGTACCAGGTATTTTACTGCCAGCACGATCAATACGATCACAATTATCCCGCTTGCGGCGATAAATACTATTTCCCAAGGGAACGGAAATTTTCTGACTCCGCGTTCACCATTAGGACCTACCAGGTCGAAAAGGACCCTGGTTCTGAGAGAATCCGGGAGGGTGAATAAAAACGATAGCAGCATATTCATGTTTTTCGCTAACTCTAAAATTATTCGTCTTTAGGTTTATTATTTTTTCGCATACGCCGCAGCGCCATTACCACCACTACGATCACCGTGATGATTACAGCCGCGACGCCGAGGATAACCGCGATGCCGACCGCGATCAGGGCGGGTCCGCCGGCATCATTTTTAATGCCGTTTCCAAGCAAATTCAGTATCGGAAATAAAATTGATAGAATGATATTCATGCTTTTATTATTCCTCCTGTAATTTTCCCGCTTTTAAGACTGTTTGTGAAAGTGCGCCTGTGTCCCCGCTGCTTTTGTAATAATAGCGCAAACCGAAATACAGGGCCAGAGCGGAAATCCCGATCGCGGTATCGATCAATACGATGTTATTTAATGTCGTCTGGAGCGTAGTAAAAGCGGGCAGTGTGCCTAAAAATAACGCGGCGCAGGTCAGTCCGAAAGCCGTCCCCGGCCTGCCCGGCAGCATATTGGACATCATGGTCAATGTCACCGGCATGGTGATGTTAAAAAGGAACAGGCCGATCATGCCGGACGCCGGGCTGGAAACGCCCATAGTAAGTAAAGGGATGGATAACAGCAGCGACCCTACAGCAACGCGTGTCCAGCCGAATTTATCCGCCAGCCAGCCGCCCAGCCCCTTGCCCAGCACTACGGCGAGGGTCAGTATTACCAGCAGATTGATGTCTGATTTCCACGGGAAAATAATTGCGAATCCCACCAGCGACCTGACTGCCACCACGAATAAAACGAGATAGATGATGTATTCTATCTTAAAAACCTGTTTTGGCGCGGTTTCAGTTTGTTTCTGGTACAAGGCAGGCTGGGGAATGAGAAAAATTAAAACTCCCGCCACGGCCATCGCAAATAAAAAAGGCCAGGCGGCGAAGTTTCCGTTCTTGCCCAGCAATGTCCCCGCTAACACGCCCAATGCGCCAGGCGCGACAAAAATGCCGGGAGCGGTGGCTTTGCGGGGAGTGAGATTGAGGCTGATAATGCCGCCGCCGATATGAAACAGCGCATTCCCGATTCCGGCAGTAACCACCGCTACGACAGGCAGCGGCAGGAAGATTAACGTGGAGAGGCCTGTTAGTACAAGGCCGAGCACGGCGGCCAAACGGGGTGTTTTGAGGGTATCGATAATAAAGCCGAATATTACCTGTGACCCAAACGCCAGCAGGTTATAGAGGATAAAAAGATAGGTCATCACGGTGAGACTAAAAACCTGCTGACGCACCAGGCTGAAAAGCACACCGATGCAGGCCGCGTCCACTAAAAAGTGCGCGATGCCGTAAACTGACAGATTGGCGGAGACAATTTTCGCTTTGATTTTCCGCTCCGACCCCGAATGATTTATATTCCCTATGGTGAACTAACAGGATATCTGGTGTCAATAGTATTAACGAAATTTTAGGTGGTAAGTTATTGTATAATATGTGAAATTGTCACTGTTATGGAGAAGATTTGTTTATTAATAAACCTTATCAGTCCGCATATTTCCAACTGTCTTTCCCGACCTGATCGGAATCTAAAAATGTATTGCCTGATTACAGCTCCTCTCATGAGTAAAGGGAGGCTATCGGAATATAGCAATCCGGAATACCAATACACCTTGTCAGACCCCGTTTTAGACCGGTGGCCGGTTAGTTGGATCCCCGCGTTCGCGGGGACGACAATGGGCTGATGCTGTGTTGATAATCAATCTTCGGCAAACTAAAATACCTTCTTTAAACTGTTTTTCCCGACCTGATCGGGAATCCTTAAAATGGCTTTGCCATATTATTCCGGTCTGCTCGTGAGAATAGGTAAAGTTCCAGAATATATTTAAGACTGGATTACCAATACACCTTGTCAGGCCCTCGTTTTAGACTGGTGGTTGGTTAGTTGTACATTTTAACAGAGGTCATACATCATCCTTCGGCTGAGTACCTCCGGCTGCGGCCTACGGAAAGTATTTCGCCTTAAGGGGCTCAAGATTCCCGATCAGGTCGGGAACGAGAATGGGGGATATTTTTCTATTTTATAAATTAGACTTTATTTGGTTATTGGAATTTGTGCGTCTATTCTTTTTGCGGTAAACCACCGATCGGGAAATCGGTGAAGGGTATTT
Organism: Dehalococcoidia bacterium; assembly: GCA_003153075.1. Next base: position 11,299 of record PMBW01000073.1, read on the forward strand.
GCAGCGCCCTGAGCATATCTCCGGCGTTGCGCGGAGCGTAGGCCTTCCAGTGATTATTAAAATAGACAAACGTTAAAGCGGTTTTTTCACTGGCGGCTTTTACTTTTTCCGCGAGCTCCCGGATCTCCTGCGGCGAATAGAGATACTGGTAGCGTGTTTCGACGTCCCCTTTCCACCACATTTCCGCGTTTCTGCCGTGAAAACGGAAATAGGCCGTATCGGATGTTAAAGGTGTTGCCGCCGCGATGGAAGACGGAAATTTCGGTTCGTCGATCTGCACCCAGGCGGTATTATGCTGTCTGAGAAGTTCGGCGGTCGCGGGGTCGTCGCTCCAACTCTTGTGCCGTAATTCCACCGCCAGATGGTATTCCCCGAAGTGCCGGGCGATCGATTCCAGAACCTGTTTGCCGTAGCGGTCGTTGCGGAAACTCGGCGGGAATTGTGCCAGCAGCGCGCCCATCCGCTCCGCCTGCACCAGCGGCTCAAGGCAGCGCCGGAATAAGTCAACATCATCATAGGAAATGGCCGCTTCCTCACCGGCGGCTGCACGGTACATATTGGGATGGGTGAATTTCTGCCAGAGTTTGACCGCGAACAGAAAACCCGGCGGCGTCTTTTTTACCCAGTTGGATACAAAAACCGGATTCGGGGGGCGGTAGAAAGAACTGTTCACCTCCACCGTATTGAAGAAGCGGCTGTAATATTCCAGCTCGTTCTTTGTCCCCGGCGGATAGAAATAGCCGTTCCAGGTGCCTTCCCCGTTGGGATATGACCAGCCGGAGGTCCCGACATATATTTTTCCCATTTTTGTTTCCCCCGTTATTATACGACATTACGGAGAGCAATCAGCTATCAGCTTTCAGTTTTTAAATTCAACTGGATGTATGGAGAAGATCGGGCGGTCTAGTTCGCACATCAGCCTAATGCTGAGTACCTTCAGTTGCGGCCTTCGGAAAACAGACACTACATTTAGCTTTGGGTGAGGTACAGTTTGATTTTAACCTAAACGTATATCCATCAACTCCCCGACTTGACAATAGTACATTTGTTCTACTATTATATACATACTTGATATTTGAGGTCAACCATGAAGATACTTTGCGTTCTATTACCCCATTTCCCAATAAATTGTGAGAAATTACGGCGCCGCGACCTGACGGCGCGGCCGCTGATCATTACGGTCACCGCGGGTTCGCAGAAACTGGTGCTGGATTATTCCCCGGAACTGAAGAATTTACAGCGCGAGATGCCGCTTCAGCAAGCCCTGTCTCTGCAGGGGGCAGCGGAAATAATCCATGCCGATATCCAGTACTACTGTTCTGTTTTTAACGGGATCCTGGATGCCCTGGAAAAAAGGAGCCCGCTGGTGGAGGGCGCGGATCTGGGCGATATTTACATCGGGCTGGACGGTTTGCAGATGATCTATGAGAATGACACAGTCCTGGTCAAGGCCGTCCATGCCGCCGTACCGTCTGTTTTTGATGCGCGTATCGGCATCGCTGAGGATAAATTCCCCGCTTATCTAGCCGCCTGGCACAGTCCGTCCGGCAGTTACAAAACGCTCAGCGGGGATATCGCGGCTTTCCTCAATGATTTGACCTGCGACCTGCTGCCGGTTTCGCTCAAGAGTAAGGAAAAGTTGCACAGCTTCGGTTTGCATAAGCTGGGACAGGTCGCCGCGCTGCTGCCGGGGCCGCTGCAAGCGCAATTCGGGCCGGAAGGAAAAAGGATCTGGGAACTGGCCAACGGTCACGACGATACCCCTTTGTACCCGCGCCTGACCGAGGAAACGATCGAGGAAAGCACCACCTTGTCTTCCATGACCGCTTCGCTGGACGTGATCATGGTGTCCATTGAAGCGATGCTTTCCCGCGCCTTTGTCCGCTTCGAGCCGAAGGGCATGGGCATCCGCAGCGTGCATCTCTGGACGCGCACCTGGCTGCGGGAACACTGGGAGAAAAACATCCAGTTCAAAGAACCCGCCTTGAATACGAAAACGGCGCTCTCCCGCATCCGGCTGATCATCGAGAATTCTCCCCAGCCCGGTCCTATAGAACAATTAGGGATGAAGATCACCGGCCTGGGCCGCCCCAACGGACGGCAAAAAAGTCTGCTCTCCGATGTCCGGGCAAAAGACAACCTGCTGGATGATGTCCGGCAGCTGGAATTCCGCTTGGGCGGGACGCAGTTATATAAGATAAAGGAAATCGAACCATGGTCGCGGATACCGGAAAGACGCTACGCCCTGATTCCATTAAGCCAGTAAATCTGCCGGAACCGCTGCAGGTGGAAGAATCCCCTGCCGGTTTACCTTCTTTCGTCCGGCTGAAACGGCGGCAGAAGATCATTGCCATCGAAGACTGCTGGCGCATCGACGATGAGTGGTGGCGCAGCGAGCCGGTGTCAAGGCTGTATTACGCCGTCATCCTGGCTTCGGGACAGCGGATAGTGCTCTCCAAGAATCTGATCGATAGCAGCTGGTACCGCCAGACATATTGAAGGTGCCCCATGTCCTACGCAGAACTGCATTGCCACAGCTATTATTCCTTTCATGACGGCGCTTCTTCCCTGGAGGAGCTGCTGCTGAAGGCGCAGGAGCTTGGATATCAGGCCCTGGCGCTCACCGACCATGATAACCTCTGCGGCGCCATGCGTTTTGCCCAGCTTACCCGTTCACTGGGCATGCACGGCATCACCGGCGCGGAATTGACGCTGAAAGGCGGCTATCACCTCACCCTGCTGGCCAAAGATAACACCGGCTACCGTAACCTGTGCCGCCTGATCACTGCTGCCCATCATTCCGGCGAACGTAACGAACCGGAATTGACGCCGGAACTGCTGGCAGAACATGCCGCGGGTCTGATTTGCCTGTCCGGCTGCCCGCAAAGCGAACTGGCGCAGCTGATCGCAGGCGGACATTTGCCGGAAGCAAAAGTGCTGATCGGGCGTTATCTGGAATGGTTCGGGCGGGAAAATTATTATCTAGAGTTGCAGCGGAACCTGGTCTTCGGGGAATACGAACGCANNTAAAAAGATGGTGGAACTGGCCGCAGCCGCGGGGGTTAAAGTCGTCGCATCCGGCAATATTCATTATCACATCCGTGAAAGGCACCAGCTGCAGGATTGTCTGGTTGCCGTCAAACACTGTAAAAGCCTGGAAGAAAGCCACCGGGAGCGCCGTCCGAATTCGGAGTATTACCTCCGGCCGCTGCCGGAACTGGAAGAGCTTTTTCATGCCTACCCGGAAGCTATGGCCAACACCCTCGAAATCGCTGCACGTTGCACGCTGGACCTGACCAAAGACCT
>PMBW01000084.1 GCA_003153075.1 Dehalococcoidia bacterium
TGGAGTTGTTGTAGCGAACAAACTGCTCGACAAACTCGGAATTTCTTCTGACCGGTTGATTGAAGGGGCTTATGTCGAATTATTAAACAAAGGGGTTGATTAGCCCGTACAAATAATACAGCCGCCCGTATCAGGACAAACGCCGTTCGTCCCTACATAACAATTTATGTAATGGCTATTTTAGTATTGTCGTCATTTTGTGTATCATGTGCATATGACTGAATTCTACACCCAGGAGGCCGTCATGAGTGAAAACATCACCTCATGGATAAAAGAGGGTTCACCCTGGCTGAAATATGCCGTAGAAACACAATTACTGGATAAAAAGTCTGACGTTGCGCCGGTCGTAAAAGATAAATCTATCAATGCGGTTATTAAGCGGCTTAAGGACAATCAGGCCGGGATTCCGGCGCTAAAAACCGGCAAGGTCGCCTACACCAGCACCGGCAACGCTTTCTGGGACCTGTATTTTTCGGCCGATATTGGGTTGAGCGTAAAAGATATTGGAATTGAGAAGGAAGTAAAAGACTTTTTTGAGCTGCAGCTGGAGGACGGGTCTTTCCTGATCATGGACGGCAGCAAATCCGGCTATCACTGCATCCCGACAATCATTTTGTCGTCGCTGGCGAAGATGGGCTACAAAGACGACCCGCATTTACAGAAATTTATTCAGAATGTCGTTGAGCTGCAGCGGCTGGACGGCGGGTGGCACTGCGCGGCCAGCCGGGCCAAGGGCAAGCGGTTGCAGGATTCGGAATCCTGCCCGATGGATAACGTGAACGTGCTGATGCTGCTGGCGCAGTATGATGAATACCGCAAAGACAAGCGATTCAACGGCGCGATCGATTTGCTGCTCTCGCATTGGCGCAGGAAGGCAGAGCCGTGGCGGCCCTACGGTTTCGGCATCGGCGGAGATTTTTGCAAACTCAAATACCCGGCGGTAAAATACGGCATTTTAAGATTTCTGGATGTGCTTTCAATGTATCCCTACGCGGTGAAAAGCCCGGAATTCCAGGAGATGCTGAAATTTGTGCAGCAAAAAGCAAAAAACGGCAGATACTGCGCCGAATCAGTGTCGCGGTCTTACGCGGAGTTTGATTTCGGGCAAACGAAAGAGCCCAGCCGCTGGATCACTTTTCTGGTGAATCGAATAGAGAAACGGGTGAGTTAAAGGGGAACATAGTCTCTCCAGCTCCTTTTTTTCAATGGATTCCCGGTTAGTCATCAGGCTGTCCGGAATTACCTGGATTGCCGGTCAATCCCGACAATGACAAAAACAGTATTAATTCCAGCAGAGCTGGAATTAATACTAACCAATCGTCATTCCCGCGCAGGCAGGAATCCAAAAAATATCTACCGCTAAAATTATCAGACAACTTCAGAATGACTTGTTATCGCCAATGTGAGGTAAATTTATTATTTTCCTTTGCCGGTTGTTTGATTCAACAAATTTACGGCCAGTTCGGCGGCCTGTTTGCCGGAAATTAGCATACCGCCGAATATCGCGCCCATGCGCGGATAGCCGTAGACGGCATTGATCGCCATCCCGCTCGCCAGCAGGCCGGGAAATACCTGTCTGGCTTCGGCTACCAGTTCCCGTTCGCCGACTTCCGCCCACATCGGTTTCTCCCCGATGACATTGCCAGTCTTTGTGTCTAACCGATTGCCAATTTTCCGCGTAACGATGCGGCAGACCTCGGCATCGTGCCCGGTGGCGTCGATGACAAGTTTAGCCCTGATCACCAGCGGGTCGACATGCAGGTTGGCAATATTGACCGCGCTCCAGTTAAGCACCAGGCCGGTTATGCGGTCGTTTTCGCGAATCATCACATCCTCCACGGAAATCAGGTTAAAGATGCGGGTGCCGGCTTTGACACAGCGGTAGCAGAGGGCGGAAACTGCCTCCACCGAACCGGCAACATAATAGCCGTCCTGATATCTTACCGCGGTGACCCCGAATTCATCCAGAATGCCTTTGGCTTCATCCTGCACGACAATTTTATTGAACATCATGCCGCCGCCCCACATGCCGCCGCCGATGCTCAGTTTTTTATCAAACAGGGCGGTTTTAACCCCCTGCTTTCCCAGGTAATAACCGGCAGCCAGACCGGACGGACCGCCGCCTACCACGGCGACATCTACTTCCATGTAGTCCAGCAATTCTCTGGTATAACTCTCTGTGATTGCCTTTGAAATAACAATTTCATCCATTTTTTCAGACCTCCAAATAATTTTTAATACGGAATAGGCAGCAGACTCACGGCTCTTTGGGGTTAAGTGATAGTCATCCTCCGTTTTTTATTTGCGAGCCGCAGCGGTCTGAAAAATAAAAAAACCAGAAGCTGTAAAATAACAAGGACTTCTGGTTTCACGTTTACTTCCCTACGCTCGCATTATCGAGGTCAGGTTCAAAGGGTCGTCCGCTTGCGGCGGGCTCTCAGCCTTCCAGCTCCCCCAGTTATATTCAGTTATCAATATTATGTGACAGATAGGCATTAATTGTCAATGGGTGAGAGGGGTTTTTTCTTTTCGGCGGTTGTCCGTGTTATCATATTTTTATCTCCGGAAACAAATCATATGGAGGTACACAATGATGAAAATATACCAGGTGGACGCTTTTACCAATCAGGTTTTTAAGGGGAACCCGGCCGGTGTTTGCATCCTGCCGCCGGATAAAATGACGGATAACGAACTGATGCAAAATATCGCAATGGAGATGAACCTGTCAGAGACGGCCTTCCTCTGCAAACAGGGAGCCGAATACCAGTTGCGCTGGTTCACGCCCGAAACCGAAGTGTCGTTCTGTGGACACGCCACGCTTTCATCGGCGCATATCCTGTGGGAAACCGGCGTGGAAAGTAAACAAGATACAATTCAATTCAATACGCTCACCGGCAAACTCTTTGCGAGGTATAAGCAGGGTAAAGTAGAGCTGGATTTTCCCTCTTTCGCAGTGGAGAAAATACCTCCCCACAAAGAGATCAACAAGGCGCTGGGGATTACGCCGCTCTTTTCTGGAATTGCCAACAGCAGATATTTGTTAGAGGTCAATAATTTACAAACACTGCAGTCCTTGCAGCCGGATTTTGCGAAACTGAAAATCCTCGGGCGGGCCTTTTGCGTCACCTGCGGGTCAGATAAACCTGAATATGATTTTTATTCACGCTATTTCGCGCCGGCGGTCGGCATCAACGAAGACCCTGTGACCGGCTCGGCGCATGCTTCATTGACCCCCTACTGGAGCAAGAAGCTGGGTAAAAACATATTGAAAGCCTTTCAGGCCTCTAAGCGCGGCGGCATATTGGAATGCGAGATGGCCGAAAACGGCCGGGTCTTGATCAGGGGAGATGCCAGAACGGTGTTTGAAACCCGGTTAGTTCTCTCGCCCCTCGTGGGAGAGAGTTAAAGAGAGGGGGCGATTCGAAATTGCAAAAACCAAATCCTGTCAATCGAGCAAAAGAACTACGTCATCGTGAAACTGAAGCCGAACAGATAATCTAATCGTGGTTGCGGACAAAAAAATTAAATGGGGTAAAATTCCGTCGACAAGAGCCTATCGGTCCCTACGTTGTTGATTTTGTTAGTTATGAAAAAAAGTTGATAATTGAAATTGATGGCGGACAGCATAGTTTTGAAGGGAACAAAGAAAACGATGAAGCAAGAACCAAGTGGGGGTTTCGAGTAATACGATGCTGGAATAATGATGTATCTTTAAATTTGGAGGGTGTAATGGCACAAATTAGCGAAGCACTTGAAGTACACCCTCTCCCTTTCCCTCTCCCATTAAAGGGAGAGGGAACTAACCACATTGGTTAATCCTCCTTCGCGTAAAAAGTACATTGATTAGTTAAAAAAAGGAAATAACATGCCAAAAACAACAAACCCAACCTGGTACGAACGCGTGCCGAAGGTGGAACTGCATCTGCATCTGGAAGGGACGATCCCTTTGGATGCCCTCTGGCAATTAATGCAAAAATACGGCGGCGAACGGTCTGTGCCTGATATTGAGGCTCTGCAGCAGAAATTCCAGTACAAGGATTTCCCCCATTTTATCGAAACCTGGATCTGGAAAAATCAGTTCCTGCGGGAATACAATGATTTCACTTTTATTGCCGAAGCGGTGGCGAAAAATCTGGCGCGGCAGAATATAAAATACGCAGAGGTGTTTTACACTCCTTCCGATTTCTTTGAACACGGCCTCAAAATCCAAAAGCTGACCGAAGCTATCCGCACCGGGCTGGCGCGTGTAAAACAGACTGAAGTCAAGCTGATAATGGACTTTTGCCGCGACCGCGGTCCGGAAAACGCCGCGCAAAACCTCCTTGATGTCAACGAAGTTAAGCAGCTGGGGGTCATCGGCGTCGGCATCGGCGGTTCGGAACAAGTTTATCCGCCGGAGCCATTTGCACAGGTTTACACAAAAGCGCGGCAAATGGGTTTCCATACCGCCGCACATGCCGGCGAAGCTGCCGGACCGGAGAGTGTCTGGGGCGCCATTCGCAGTTTAAAAGCAGAAAGAATAGGGCACGGCACACGGGCGATCGAAGACGCACAGTTAATGAAATATCTGGCAGAAAAGCAGATTCCGCTAGAATGCTGTCCCCTTTCCAATGTCCGCACCGGTGTGGTGAAATCGATCGATGAACATCCGATAAAGAAATTCTTCGACGCGGGGCTGCTGGTGACCGTCAATACCGACGACCCGGCGATGTTCGGTAATTCTTTGGCTGAAGAGTATCAACTGCTGGAAGAGCGGCTGGGGTTTTCCCGGGATGAAGTACACGCGCTGATCCTGAACGGGATCAATGCATCGTGGCTGCCCGAAAAGCGCAAGCAGGCGATGATTGACAGTTTTAGTAAGGATGAAAACTGGGTGGGGTAAGGTAGTCAGGTTGCAATATTAATCATCTGGGTCCCGGCCTTCGCCAGGATGGAAAGAGGTGATTGTTACGTGAAAGCTGAAAATCATGATAGATTTCTGGCGGAGCAAATTGAGTATTACCGCGCGCGTGCCAATGAGTACGACGAG
>PMBW01000356.1 GCA_003153075.1 Dehalococcoidia bacterium
TCATTGTGACAATGGTCTCATTTCAGAGGGAAAAAACGATAAAAAGACGAAAACAGCGGGATAAAAACAAACAGAATAGAACAATTAGTCTTTCTCGACGACGATCTCAAAAGAACAAGTCAGCGCGCCGGTTGGGCATACCGCTTCGCAGGTGGTGCACCAATGGCAGTCTTCAGTCNNNNTCCATACAGATACAATTTAACGGTTTCCTCCAGCTTTGTCTGTGACCTTTGTCTCAACCAGACTCCGCGACTATATCCTCCAGGGATTTCTTGTTCGTAATGACAATACGGTGGCGTTCCAACCGGATAAAACCCTGCTCTTCCAGGGTCTTTAATGAGCGCGCCACTACTTCTCTGGCGGTACCGGCCATCGCAGCCATTTCTTGCTGCGTAAGGTGTTCGTTAGCTCCGGCTCCGTCATTTGAGTGAGTAAGCAAAATTTTTGTCACCCTGCCGAGAACATGCCGGAAGGAAAGATCTTCTACCAACGTCACCAGCTGCCGCATTCTTTCCGCCAGCACCTTGCTGGTGTTCAGAGCCACTTTGGGATATTGCTGCATCAACATTTGTAATTTGTCTTTCTTCAAGCTGTACAACGTCACCGGACCAAGCGNNNNGCGGCAACGAAATACAACGTATCGGACAATTCTCCTTCCATCAAAATCACTTCACCGCGCTGGACAGTTTTCTCGGAGAACAACTGTTTATTAGCGTCCAATTCAGCGGCGCTCATGACGGAGAAGTAGGGTATTGATTTCAGGAATACTGCATCTATTGTCATTTTATTGTGTCGAACACGTTTCAATATTTATTGTTATGTCAGATTATATCAGCTTCTGATTGGCTGAGCAATAGCAACAAAATAAAAATAATCAAGTTGCAATATTCAAATACTAAACAAGCCGTAAGCTTTCAGCTTTTTAATAGGATTCTATTGCAGGTTTACACTAATCCACAAGGAATTACGATCACAACACCCCATCTCTTAATCTCTTCCCAGCGGGGAAGAGGAGGTTGTTTAGAGGGGCTACGCCCCTCTAACTCAAGCCTTGCTTGAGACAAAAGACGAAGCAGAAATGATTACAACCGAAATAAACGAGAGGGAGCGCTTTCGCGCTCCCTCTTTACCTGGACTAAAAACCAAACCTATTAAATTAATACAACATACGCGCGATCATATTGCCCTGGTGGATGGCCACTCTGATATTGGCGGGCACCATACAATCACCAGCCAGGTAAACTTCCTTGGCCAGATTCTGCAGCTGATCCTGCACCTTTTTGTTCGGCTTGGCGCCGGAGGCCACTACCACGGTATCGGTGTTGATCGTCCGCCTGTTCTTGTCCTTATCGGTGACTACGACATTATCATTATTTATCTCTTCTATCTTGGTGCTGGTTAAAATCTCGACCTTATGCTGCACCAGCTGGTCGATAATGTAATCGATGACATCGCGTACCATTAATTCGCCGATGACAGGGAGAATTTCGACCAAAGTTACTTTCTTGCCCTGTGCGCCGAGCCATTCCGCTGTTTCAATGCCGACTTCACCGCCGCCAATCACAACGACGTTATTGCCGGTTTTGGCGGAACCATCCAGTACTTTACGGGCATCAACCACCAAGGGCTTATCAATTCCCGGAATCGGCGGGTAGAATGTGTCCGAACCGGCGGCGATAATGATAACATCCGGTTTCATCTGTTTGACCAGCGCCGGGGTAGCTTCTTTATTCAATTCCACCTTGACGCCAAGTTTCTTAAATTGCGCATTATAGTATCTGGGGATGCTCATGATTTCCCCTTTTAACGGAGGAATAGCCGCCAGGTTCAAAAGGCCGCCGAGTTTATTATCTTTTTCCCACAGAGTTACTTTATGTCCGATCATGGCGCTGATCCGGGCAGCTTCCATGCCGGCAGGGCCACCGCCGACTACTAAAACGGTCTTCGTCCTTAACGAAGGCTCGAGGTGGGCAACGCCTTCGCGCCAGGCATCCGGGTTGACCGCGCATCTGGTCTCGTGGAACCAGCCCTGGCAAAGGATATCGTGGCAGGTATTGCAAGCGATACAGGTGCGAATTTCATCCAGTCTGCCTTCTTTTGCTTTATTGGGCAGTTCCGGATCCGCAACTAACGGGCGCAGCATCCAAACCAGATCAAGTTTTCCGGAGACAATAAGCTCATCAGCCAATACCGGGTCGTTTATCCGGTTGATCGCGCCTACCGGTATCTTTACAACCTTCTTCACGCGCGCGGCATAATCAGCAAACGAGGCTTTGGGCACATAATAAGGGCCGACCGCAGACCACATCGGAGCCTCATGGGTGCCCCCGGAAAGGTGAATTTCATCGACACCGGCTTTCTCCAGATACGGCGCGATGGCAATGATTATTTCAGGGGTCAGCTGAACCGGCGCTTCTTTTGGATCGAGTCTATCCAGCGCGTTGATCTTGATCAACACCGGGAAATCTTTTCCGCACTTTTTCTTGATGCCCTGGATAATTTCGCAGGCAAAACGGGAACCGTTCTCCGGACCCGCACCGTACTCATCGGTTCTTCTATTGGTATAGGGGGAAAAGAACGAACTTATGAGATAGCCGTGCGCGCCGTGAATCTCGACGCAGTCGTAACCGGCTTCCTTTACCCTGCGGGCGGCTTCTACATACTGGTCTTCCAGATGCTTGATCTCCGGAATCGTTAATTCATGAGGAACGATGCCAAATTTGAATTTAACTGGTGACGGCGCGACGGGTTTAATGTTTTTTGCAGCTCCGGCTTCGTCCGGCCGCATTGCCCGGCCTTCGTGCATCAGTTGTATCCCGATCTTCACGTCCGGGGCAACTTCTTTCATACGTTTGGCCAGTTTGGCAAACCCCGGGATGTATTTATCATCATCGATCCTGGCCATCGATTCGGTCCCCAGACTGGAGATATCAGGACAGGTTCCCCCGACCATGACCAGACCGGCGCCGCCGCGGGCCCTTTCCACATAAAAATCTTCGGTGGCCTGGGTAATAAAGCCGTGGGACGCTTGCGGCGCCTGTTCGCCAAAAGCGATCCTGTTTTTAAGCTCCATTTTGCCTATTTTGATTTTCGTGAACAGCTTCTTAAATTCCTGCATCGATGTTCTCCATTATTTCCTTATTTCTTATATGGGAGAGCACTGTAAAAAAAACAGCGCGGCGATATTGCATTAAAAAATAAAACGGCTTATAATATTTTAGCTAGTACGTATACGTACAACAAAGTCGTTAATATTATACAACATATTCTTTAGTTGTCAATCCCAGTACAATGATTATATGATATTGTCAGGAAGCACCAAAAAGCAAGTCTATTACTTAACTTCATTATAACAGTCTTGATAGATCAGGAGGAGGAAACCAGATTATGAGAGCAGCAGTGATAAAAGCCCCGGGTGTTTTGGAAGTACAGAATATTCCTGAACCGGTGTGTGAGCCCGATGAAATCAAAGTGAAAATAGCCTACGCCGGAATCTGCGGCAGCGACCCCAAGATATTAGATGGCACGGTCGGCGCGGCTTTTCCCGCAGGAGCAATCGGCGGCCCGCTTGCAGTCACGCCCATGCGGCCGGGTGTCAAAATCCTGGGACATGAAGCCTCGGGCACCATTGCCGAGATCGGTAAAGACGTAAAAGGTGATTTCAAGATCGGCCAGAAAGTTGCTATGAATTTTCGCAAGACCTGCGGCGGCTGCTACTACTGCCAGAATAAAATGGAGCATTTCTGCGAGCGCGTTACTCCTTTCGTCGGAGTCATGGCGGAGTACGGCAGCTTCAAAGAAAGCCTGGTCTACAAATTGCCGGAAGATATGCCGCTCGATGAGGGCGCTTTCCTGGAACCGTTATCCATTGCCGTCCATACGGTCGATATCGCTAAAGTTAAAGTCGGCGATTCTGTAATCATCACCGGCGGCGGCCCCATCGGTTTACTGACGCTACAGGTAGCTGTCAAAGCCGGAGCGGCCAAGGTACTAGTCTCGGAACCGGTCGCGGAAAAAAGAGAACTGGCCAAACGATTTGGCGCTGATGTCACCGTCGACCCAATGAATGAAGACCTGCTGGCCATTGCCAATAAATTCACCAACGGCCGAGGTTTTAATGTCTGTATTGAAGCTACCGGTATTACCGCGCTGGCACGGCAGCTGATTTTACTCTCAGAACGCTGCGGCAATATCGTGTGGGCCGGCGTTTATCCGGGAAATGTGGATCTGGGCGTCCCCATTTTCTACATGTATTCCAAGGAATTATCGGTACACTCCGTCAAGCTGGCGCCATATTCCTTCCCCAGGGCGCTGGAAATCCTGCCCAAACTTGATCTCAAACCAATGATCACGGTGTTTCCGCTGGATGATGCCGTCAAAGCATTCGCCGAGCACAAAAAGGGCAAAGCGATTAAAATATTGTTACAACCATAGTAAATTAAACCGCTGAAAACGTCACAGCGGTAATCGTAATACAAAATAATACAGGAGGTTATGGATGACAGAAAAGATCTATTGCGGGAAATGTGATATGATGCTGTACTTTGGCGAGGAGATCAAGAGACGCCTTTACATGCGCGCTATCCCCTCGGAAGAAACCGTGCTCGGCTACTATAAGAATGTATGCCCGAAGTGCGGCAACAGTTTATCATTAAATACAGTCAAGATTGAGACTAAAGGGAGGAAAACATGGCTCACAGCCCAGAAGTAATCGCGGAACTTGAGGATAAAGCAAACCTGCTGCGCCGTAACATCATCAGGATTTTTGAAAACAGTAAACAGGGCCATTCCGGCGGTACGATGTCGGCCGTCGATATTGTTGCCGCCCTGTATTTCCATCATCTCAAACTTGATAAAAAGAATTGCGACTGGCCGGAACGTGACCGCGTCGTGCTTTCCAAAGCGCATGCCGCCGAAGCAATTTACGCCGTCCTGCCGGAGATTGGGTATGTCTCTAAAGACATGCTCGACAAATATTATGCCTACAAATCTCAATTCCAGGGTCATGCCGACCGCTGGTGCACACCCGGCATCGATTATTCAGGCGGTTCATTAGGACAGGGTTTGTCCTTTGCCGCGGGAATGGCCAAAGCGGAAAAAATGAAAGTAGCTTTAAATCCTCCTCCCGTGCGCGTAACCGCCGCGAACATGCCCAAATTGGTTTTGAAATACAATCCCACTTACCGCGTGTTCTGCATTGTCGGCGACGGCGAACTGAATGAAGGGCAAAACTGGGAAGCGGCGATGTTTGCCGCCAAATACAAACTGGACAATTTGATCTGTATCGTGGACTATAACAAATTTCAACTGGACGGCCCGTGCGAGATGATCATGCCGATCGAACCCCTGGCGGATAAATGGAAGGCTTTTGGATGGGGCGTCTATGAAATCAACGGCCACAGTATGAAAGAAATTCTCGATACATTGGAGTTAGTTAACAATCTCTACGGCGACGGTAAGCCGAAGTGCATTATCGCGCACACGGTCAAAGGGCACGGTATCCCGGTATGGGAGAGCGTCCACCTGCATTATTCCAGATTAGAGGGCACCACCATTGCCGTCAAAGAAGGGAGAGAGATATATGGCTAAATTTAATAAATACGTTCAGATCGGCCCGGCGACGGCGACCGCAGGCGGCGCCGAAACCGCAATGGTCAAGGTTTGCGAAAAGTACCCCAACGTTGTAGCAGTTCTCGAAGACATGGGTATGCCCGGCATCGAGTGGTTTAAGAAAAACGCACCCGAACGGATCGTGGAATGCGGTATCGCCGAAGCCAACGGCGCAGTTATTGCCGGCGCTTTGGCAGCAGAAGGATTCATGCCTTTTCTACACAGCTTTTCCTTCGCGGTAATCGAGCGCGCTTACAATCAGATCAGGCAGAGCATCCTGGTGGACCGCTTTAATGTTAAGATCACAGCCCGCGACGGCGTGTGGGGCGACCTGGGTATCTCGCATGACATTGTCGAGGGACTCAGCTGCACGCGCATCCTGCCGAACCTGGTTATCCTGAATGCGGCCGATGTGGTTGAGGCAGAGAAAGCCTACATCGCGATGGCTGATTATGTCGGTCCGGTTTACTTCAGAATGGAGCAATCGGCGCCAGCCCCATTGAAAATCTTTACCGACGATTATCCTTTTGAAATCGGCAAAGCCTACCCGATAAAAGACGGCAAGGATGCCACCATTATCGCCACCGGTTACATGGTGACCGAAGCCATCAAAGCTCTGGATATCCTGGAGAAAGAAGGCCTCGATGTCGGTATTTTGAACATGAGCACGGTCAAGCCGCTGGATGAAGAAGCAATCATTAAAGTCGCCGAGCACACCCGCGCAATCGTCACCGCTGAAAACGGTTCAATTGTCGGAGGCATGGGTGACGGAGTCGCTGCCGTACTGGGCGAATATGCGCCGGCAGCGTTGGTGCGAGTGGGCGTAGAAGATGAGTTCAGTCAGTCCGCCCGGCTCAGCGCCGACACAGATGAATTGAAAGACCTCTTCGGACTGGGCGCTAAAGATATCGCCATCGCGGTTAAAGAAGCCATTGCCAAGAGAGAACAATTCAAACTGGTCAGAAAATAGAAAGCAAATCAATAATTAAGCGGCATGCCCGCCGTGGGCGGGCATGCCGCTTTCAACCGTGAATCCCCCCATAATGGAGTAAGATTTGAAAACGGTAAATACAGTACTCGGACCGCTGGATACAGCAAAAATCGGCTTTGCGCTGATGCACGATCATGTAATGGGAGCCAGCGGCGGCATTCCGCAAGTCTACCCGGAGCTGCTGGGAAAAGATTACAAAGAACGCCTGGTGAAAGGGCTGACGGCCGCCAAACAGGCCGGTATCTGTACGATCGTGGATGCCGATACCTTCGACCTGGGCAGATCTGTAAAAATACTGGCCGAGGTTTCGCAGCTAAGCGGCGTTAACATCATTTGCTGCAGCGGCTGGTATATCAATTTACCGCCGTTTCTCGGTTTTTTCACCTCCGATCAATTCGCTCAAATCTTTGCCCGTGAAGTGCGGGAAGGGATCGAAGGCACTAATATCAAAGCAGGTATCCTTAAATCTGCCTCTGATTTCGGCGGGGTAACCCGTGACAATGAGCTGATATTGCGCGGGGTAGCCAGAGCCCACGTAATGACCGGCGCGCCGATCATGCTGCACTCTTACGCACCCGATCAGGTCGGCAGACAGCAGATTGCCATCCTGAAAGAAGAGGGGGTCAATTTAAGGCGCGTAAAAATCGACCACCTGCCGGATACCACCGATATGGAATATATCACCTGGGTGGCGGAACAAGGATGCTATCTGGGGATGGATAGATTACCGGGTATCCATGTGCCCCCATTGGTCCGCGTCAGCGCAGAAGGGCGCGTAAAGACGATTAAAGCCCTAATCGATGCCGGTTACGGAAACCGCATCCTGCTTGGTCACGACACATTTTTAGTTTCAACATTTTTCGATACGCTGCCGGCGGCGGCTAAAAAGAAATTAGCCGATGATAATCCTTATGGTTTCCTCTATATCCATAAATATGTATTGCCGAAACTCCGCGAGCTGGGCGTTTCAGAAAAAACAATAAACGGTATTTGTATCGATAACCCCCGCAATTTCTTCGAGGGAAACTAAACAGATTGGTTTAGTTGCGTTCTTCTGCGATATAATGAAAATTGTGAATTAAGGCCCAATAAGGCCTAAAAATGGAGTATAAAAGGTGTCTAAAAAGATCAAAATTGGTATTCTTACCGGCGGCGGCGACTGCGCAGGTTTAAACTCAGCAGTCAAATGGGTGACCAAAACTGCGCTGGATAGAAAAACAGAGCATGAACGGGATTTTCAGTATGAAGTAGTTGGGATCAAAGACGGCTGGAAGGGCCTGTCTTTTACCGATAAAAAAGAACTGGAAGCTAATATGATGCCCCTTACCGAAGATGTCGTACGGACATGGGACAGATTCGGCGGGACTTTTCTGGGGACTTCCCGCTTTAATCCCTATAACAGTAAAGATAATACCTCTAAAACAACTTTAGCTAATATCAAAAACCTCGGCATCGATGTGCTGGTAGCTATCGGGGGCGATGATACTCTCAGCGTCGCGGCCAAGCTGCACAAGGACGGCGTGCCGGTGGTGGGTATCCCGAAAACAATCGATAAAGACCTGGCCGGAACCGATTATACGCTGGGATTCGAGACCTCGGTAGAAGTGATCACCGATATAGTCGATAAATTAAGAACNNACTGCCGGTTCGCACAGCCGCGTTTTCGTCATTGAGACGATGGGACGCAGCGCGGGCTGGTTAGCGCTCAAAGCCGGAGAATCTGCCGGGGCTTTTATCACATTGATCCCGGAATATGATTTCGATATGAACCGCGTGAATGAACTGATCCTCGAGGGCAGAAAAGGCGGCGCCCGCTATGACATCGTCGTGGTATCCGAAGGCGCGAAAATGCGCGGCGGTGCTATTGTCGCACGCGATAAGAAATTCGATGCATTCGGCCATGAGACGCTCGGGGGCATCGGTGAGTTCGTCGCTGAAGAGATCACCAAGGGCACCGGCATTGAAACCAGATGCGTCATCCTCAGTCACATCCAGCGCGGCGGGACACCCTGCGCTTACGACCGGAGGATGGGCAGATACTTCGGTATCGCCGCCGTGAATTTGATC
Organism: Dehalococcoidia bacterium; assembly: GCA_003153075.1. The sequence goes on from PMBW01000356.1 coordinate 8,669, forward strand.
GATAAAAAAGAATGGGGACAGCTGGTCTGCTCCAAAGAGGGGAAAATATCCTCCGTCCCGATCGTAAACGTGCTGGGCCATCTCAGTCTGGTAGATGTGCCGAAAATGTATGATACCGTCAGATATAACGGCAGCCGCAATATTTTATAATTTATTAGGAGAAGAAAAAATGGCAACCACCTCACCCGAAGAAATCAAAGCATTAGTCCGCGACATGGAATTCGGCACAGATTCGAAAACCAAACAGGCGAAAATCCGCGAGTTGGCATATGCCAACGGCTTGTTCTTTGCCAGCATCCAGAACCTGTACGACGCAATGGGGAAAAAATACGGCGGTTTTACCGTCCCGGCAGTCAATGTCCGCGGTATCACCTTCGATTTTGCCCGCGCAACTTTTAGAGCGGCTTTGAAAAACAAAGTTGGCCCGTTCGTTTTTGAAATCGCGCGTTCCGAAATGTTATACACCAAGCAGACCCCCGGCGAATTCGCCACCGCGATCATAGCCGGCGGTTTAGCCGAAGGTTATAAAGGCCCCGTTTTCATCCAGTGCGACCACTGCCAGGTCAACAGCAAGAATTACGGCGAGAATCCGGATAAAGAGATAACGGCGATTAAGGCCTTGATCAAAGAAGCGGTTGAAGCCGGTTTCTATAATATCGATATCGATGCTTCCACTATGGTGGACATGAGTAAAACCGACTTAGTCGAACAGCAGGAAGCCAACGGCCGCCTGACCGCGGAACTGACCACATACATCCGCAGCGTCGAGCCCAAGGGCATCACTATTTCCGTCGGCGGCGAGATCGGCGAAATCGGACACACTAACAGCACCGTCGAAGATCTGCGCGCCTATATGCAGCAATATAAAAAGAATCTGCCCGCAGGGATGAAAGGCATCTCCAAGATCAGCGTCCAGACCGGCACGACCCACGGCGGCGTCGTCCTCAAGGACGGCTCGATCGCCAAAGTACAACTGGACTTCGATACGCTGGAAAAACTCTCCAAACTGGGCAGAGAAGAATACGGCATGGGCGGCGCAGTGCAGCACGGCGCTTCCACTTTGCCCGATGAAATGTTCGACCTTTTCCCCAAGAAAGG